>NZ_JBALOP010000003.1:119590-119950 GCF_036962685.1 Bacillus sp. JJ1566
GAGGCTCTAACTTTATTCATCCAGGATTTAAACCCCAAACCTATTGTATACTTTGAGCCATACTCCGCCTACTAAGAAATAAATTGGGTTTTGCTGAATAAAGTTGTCTTGTTTTATCTTCTACTTATTCTATATAAAATCCTGTTCATTTCCAATTAATTTTACCATAGATTGTACGATTTCTAATAAAATGAGGAATAAGACTGGTTTTTGATGAGGGTCGGTAAGTGAGAATAAGGGGATGCGTTCCTCATTTAGTTTGATCCTTCGCTAAACGGGCACGATCTGGGTATTTGCGTTCCTCTTTTACTTTGGTCTTCTGGCAAACGGGTACGATTGAAACGCTTGCGTTACCCTTTT
>NZ_JBALOP010000003.1:120175-181655 GCF_036962685.1 Bacillus sp. JJ1566
TCTCACGGCAATCGGGCACGATTCATACGCTTGCGTTACCCCTTTGCTCTAGCATTTTGACAATCGGGTACGATTCACTACCCCAACCCGTAAAAAACCAGACGGATTCCCCCGTCTGGTATCACTCATTACATATCTTCCCCACTTGGCTGAGTTGCGTCTTTGATAGATGACTCGACCTCAACTTCATAGCGTTCTTTCTCTTCTTCAGTCCAGTTAAAACGTTCAGCCATGTGTGCAACAATCTGTTTTTTCCATTGGTTGACCCAATCAATATTGAAAAACATTGCTCCAGTTCGTCGAATCAAGAAATCGATTGGTTTTGTGACCATTTCATACTGGATTCCATACTCCAAGGATGCCAAGATGTGAAGTGGAAGACCCACTTCATTTGCTTTATCCTTTGATTCAGCCATAATCTCTTTTACAATATCAATGTTTGAACCATATAAACGTGTGAGTTTTTCTGCCTCCTCATATGTGAGCTGGAACTCTTTTACTAACTGCTCCACTTTTTCAGCGACAAACCCAGGATATTTTTTCGATCCGCCAACGCTTCCTCCTGAAATCGCCATATCCTTTGTTTGACAAGGCTTAATCCCAGTAGTCCCTTCTTCCTCTAATAAATTCCCAACTTTATCTACCACGGTTTCGGCCATTTTCCGATAGCCTGTTAATTTCCCACCTGCGATTGTAATCAACCCTGAATCAGAAACCCAAATTTCATCCTTACGTGAAATTTCAGAAGGGTCCTTGCCTTCTTCATATATTAATGGCCGTACTCCAGCCCAGCTAGATTCGATATCGGAATCCTTTACTTTTACAGTTGGAAACATATAGTTAATTGTATTCATCAAATATGTCCGGTCCTCGGCTGTGACGGTTGGATGTGCGGTATCTTTGTCATAAAATGTATCTGTTGTTCCGACGTATGTCTTTCCATCTCGTGGGATGGCGAATACCATCCGTCCGTCTGGTGTATCGTAGTAAACCGCCTGTTTTAACGGAAATTTAAATTGGTCGATTACGATATGAACACCTTTAGTGAGCCTTAATACTTTGCCTTTTTTTGATTTATCGGCTTCACGCATTGTATCAACCCATGGTCCTGTTGCATTAACAATTTTTTTAGCAAAAATTTTATATTCTTTACCAGTCAATTGGTCGACCACTTTTACACCTTTTACCTTTTGATTTTCATAAATAAAGGATTCGACCTTGGCATAGTTGACAGCTTTTGTCCCTTTTTCGATCGCTTTTTTCATGACCTCAATCGTTAGACGTGCATCATCTGTCCGATATTCAACATAATAACCGCCACCTTTAAGACCATCCTTTTTTATGAGAGGTTCTTTTCCCAGTGTTTCTTCCACACTCAACATCGATCTTCTTTCAGACTTCTTCACTCCTGCTAAAAAATCGTAAACACGAAGACCGATTGATGTTGAAAACTTTCCAAAGGTGCCTCCCTTATGAAGTGGCAACAGCATCCATACAGGAGTTGTTACATGTGGGCCATTTTCATACACAATCGCCCTTTCTTTCCCTACTTCAGCTACTAAACCTACCTCAAATTGTTTTAAGTAGCGAAGACCACCGTGCACAAGCTTTGTAGAACGGCTGGATGTTCCGGCCGCAAAGTCTTGCAATTCAACAAGAGCCGTTTTAAGTCCGCGAGTTGAAGCGTCAAGCGCAATTCCGGCACCCGTGATTCCTCCACCAATAATAAATAAGTCTTGAACCTGTTTTTCCATGTCCTCTAGGATGGAATTTCTATTTATATTTGAAAACTTTGTCATTTATTCCCACTCCTTGAAGGTAGAAAAAAAGAGACCACAAAAGACATTGCACATATAGTGACAATGCTCCTGCGGTCTCTCCCTAGTCTCCTACCGAATTATTAACTTATCTTTATCATAGCATAGATATTATTTGAAACCAAGAGCTGCTTGTACTGCCTTTTTCCAGCCGTTATATAATTCTTCACGCTTTTCTTCAGTCATATTAGGTTCAAAGGTTTTGTCAATTGCCCATTTACTTGCGATTTCGGATTGATCCTTCCAAAAGCCAACTGCTAGTCCCGCTAGGTAAGCGGCACCCAATGCTGTTGTTTCATTAATTTCTGGTCGTTCCACAGGCACTCCTAAAATGCCACATTGGAAATCCATAAGGAAGTTATTTTTAACCGCCCCACCATCGACACGCAATTTTTTCAAGGAAATGCCTGAATCAGCTTCCATTGCAGTCAAGACATCCTTTGTTTGGTAAGCGAGTGATTCTAAGGTTGCGCGTATGAAATGTTCCTTCGAGGTCCCACGTGTAAGGCCAAATACAGCTCCGCGAACATCACTATCCCAGTTCGGAGCACCAAGTCCTACAAATGCCGGAACAACATAGACTCCATCGGTTGAGTCAACCTTCTTGGCATACCCTTCACTATCTTTTGCATCTTTAAACATACGGAGCCCATCACGAAGCCACTGAATCGCTGAACCTGCGACGAATATACTTCCCTCTAAAGCGTATTCAACTTTGCCGTTCATTCCCCATGCAATTGTGGTTAACAACCCATGCTTAGATGGTACTGCTTTTTCACCTGTATTCATCAGCATGAAGCAGCCTGTGCCATAAGTGTTTTTTACCATACCTTTTTCATAGCATGCTTGCCCGAAAAGAGCTGCCTGTTGGTCTCCCGCTGCACCTGCAATCGGCACCTCTTGACCAAAGAAATGGTAGTCAACGGTTTTGGCATATACTTCTGATGATGGACGAACCTCAGGTAGCATCGACTTTGGAACAGTTAAGTGCTCCAATATCTCATCGTCCCATTTTAACTCATAAATGTTATACATCAATGTTCTGGAGGCATTTGAATAATCTGTAACATGAGCTTTTCCACCTGAGAGCTTCCAAATAATCCAAGTATCAATCGTTCCAAATAGCAGCTTGCCCGCTTCGGCTTTTTCTCGCGCACCCTCTACGTTATCTAAAATCCATTTTACCTTTGTGCCTGAAAAATAAGCATCGATTAATAGGCCTGTCTTATTTCGGAATGTTTCACTTAATCCGTTCGCTTTTAGCTCCTCACAAATGCTAGCAGTTTGCCGAGACTGCCAAACGATTGCGTTGTACACGGGCTGACCTGTTTCCTTGTCCCACACAACCGTGGTTTCACGTTGGTTCGTAATCCCGATCCCAGCAATTTGATCTGCTTTTACATTAGCTTCTGATAATAATGATGCCATGACTGATAAAATCGAGCCCCAAATCTCATTTGCATTATGCTCCACCCAGCCAGGCTTTGGAAAAATTTGTGTAAACTCTTTTTGTGCAACATGCACGATTTCTCCTTTTTGATTGAACAATATAGCCCGTGAACTTGTGGTACCTTGGTCTAATGAAAGTATGTATTTTTCCACTTGATTAGCCCCCTAAAAACATATTTCTTACTTAAAATTAACACGCTTACATATTTTTGGCTACCTGCTAATGAATAAAAAAACACCACTCTTTTAAGAGTGGTGGGTACATTAATTGTTTTCGATTTTCTCAATTAGTTCCTTTAATTGAACCGCAGCCATCGATTCCAATCGATGATCCACTTCACAGAAATCCAAATCCTTTGTCACCTGGTTAGGTACAATCACACAGTACATTCCGGCGCGTTTCGCTGCTAATGCCCCATTTGCGGAATCTTCAAAGACAAGACACTCTTCCGGTGACACACCTAAGCATTTAGCTGCTTCTAAGTATAAAGTTGGGTCGGGTTTTACCTTTTCAACGTCATCTGAGGTACGGATGCACTCAAAGTAATCAAATAAGCAAAGATTTTTTAAATGAGTAGAAACCCAATTATAATCAGAGCTTGATGCTAGTCCGATTTTTAAGCCTGCCTTCTTTGCAGCCGATAAATACTCCTCTACACCCGGCAGTGCCCCTTCATTCTTCATTCGTTCATTAAAGCGATTGCGTCTTAACTTGGTCAATTGCTCATGGTCTACTTTCTTCCCAATTTGCTCCTCTAAAAATGTAAGGGCATTAAATCCAGCTTGCGTTCCAATGACTTTGCCCCACACGGACATGGGAAGCTCTGAACCATGCTCCTGAAAAATTTCATTTAATACATTGTATTCATTCGTTTCTGTATCATAAATTAATCCATCAAAATCAAAAATAACCGCTTTTATCAAAAAATCATCTCCTGTTTATCTAATTCCACCTACTATTATAAGGAATTATTAAACAAAGTCCATTTTCCCCTTTTTTTCAATAGACACATTTTGTTCACAATATCTTCACATCAAGATTTTACATTTTACAATCGGCTGCCGTGATAATATAATTGGTGAGTATACTTATGTGGAATGAGGGATTCGATGAACTCTAAAAAAAATGAAAAGGTGCTAGAAACATATTTATTTATTGCTTTTGCTGCCGCATTGATATCCACGCTTGGTAGTCTTTATTTTTCAGAAATCCAAAAATACGTACCCTGTGAATTATGCTGGTACCAGCGAATTTTCATGTACCCTCTCGTTATCATTTTGGGAATCGCTATTTTTAAAAAGAATTACTCAATCGCACTCTATACCTTTATTCTATCTGTAATTGGTGGTTCGATTTCCATCTACCACTATCTTGTTCAAAAGGTGCCTGCTGTGGGTGAGAATTCACTCGCCTGTGGAATTGTTCCTTGTACAGGCCAATATATTAATTGGTTTGGTTTTGTAACGATTCCTTTTTTAGCCTTAATTGGTTTTACAATCATTGCAATTACTAGCTTTATCACACTTAAAAAAATGAAAGAAGGGAAATAGATATGAAAAAAATTATCATTTTTACAGTTGTTATTGTAGCTCTATTTGGGGCGCTTGCGTATGTGACAACTTCACAAAACAAGCAAAAAGCTGAAGGGAATCCATTTGGTAAAGAAAAATTAGAGCCTGCGACAATTGCTCAGCTAGACGATCCAAACTATGGAAATCAAATTCTTCCAGACGAATTAGAAACTAAGTTAAAAAATGGGGAAACAATGACTGTGTACTTTTATGCAGCTGACTGTGTGCACTGTCAAAATACAACTCCAGTCATCGTCCCAATGGTAGAAGAAATGGGACTTGATTTGAAAAAATTAAATCTACTTGAATTTAAAGATCAATGGAACAAATATGGCATAGATTCTACACCTACACTTATTCACTTTGAAAATGGTGAAGAAGTATCACGCCTTGTCGGGTATCATCCTGACCACAATGATTATAAAATTTGGTTCGAAACTGCAATGGCTAGCTCAAAATAAGAGGAAATCCCTGCTCAAATTGGAGCAGGGATTTTTTGTAAATAAAGGCTACTAATACCTTATGTATTAAGCCAAATATTGATTTGCAGGCTTTGAATATTTACTTAACACTTCTGGATTGTTCACACTTTGAAATTCTTCGATGGTGAAAGGAAACAAATAACCGTAATCATTCAAAATTTGCACATTCTTTGCAAAAATTTCTCCATAGTTTTTCTGGTAGCCTTCTTCTTGAATCGTTTCTAAAACTGCAATAATCGCTTGAAGGCTTGAAATGACTTTAAAAGCCTTATCCAATGTTCGGTTATAGTAGACGTCTTCCTCTTTTGGCGCTAACACATTCCATTCTTCAAGTTTTCCAATATACTCATCCTCGAAATAGATTGGAAAAATAGAAGAATACATGTAATCGATTAGCTCCGTAATATGAAGTTCCTGCACCGGAGTTGATGCTACTACAATTTTCAATGTAAAACCCACCCTTGTATACCCATAATAATAAGATTAGAATACCATAGGACTCTTTGTTTTTGATACGGTAACTCTTTCCTCCATATCCACCTTTCTCTTTCATTCATTGCGTAGATTGGATATACTTTTAAAAGAAAAGTCGAAGTTAAAGGTGATTAAATGTTAACTAAAAGATTGGGAGAATGGTTTGAGGTTACAGTTCCTAAAGATTGGGAAAGCAAAACCATTGAAGAAGTTCTTAAAGATGAATGGTCGTTGCCAAAGCAAATGCTTCATCAATTACGTATGGAAAAAGGCGTGAAGTTCAAGGGGGAGACCAAACCTTGGAACACACCTCTCACACATAATGACAAGCTGCAGGTTCATCTTTTTATAGATGAGGATTTTGGAGTCCAGCCAGAATATGTTCCAGACCTACAAATTTTATTTGAGGATGACCACCTTTTAATCGCCAACAAACCTTCTGGAATGGACACCCATCCAAATGAAGACGGTCAGCTTGGTACCCTTGCTAATGCTGTTGCCTATCATTTCCAAGTGCATGGTGTTCAAACAAAAGTACGTCATATCCATCGACTTGATCACGATACAACCGGAGCGGTTATTTTTGCAAAGCACAAATTAGCTTCAGCTATTTTAGACCGCAGACTGGAAAAACGGGAAATCAAACGAACCTATCTGGCCTTGGTTCACGGAATCATCAAACAGAAAAAGGGAACAATCGATGCTGCCATTGGTCGAGATCGCCATCATCCAACACGCAGAAGAGTATCCCCGACAGGTCAAAAGGCAATTACGAAATTTAAAGTCCTTCAAACATTTTCAACTAAAAACATGACTTTAGTTGAGCTTGAGCTTTTAACAGGGCGCACTCATCAAATTCGGATACATATGAGCCATCTAGGCTACCCGCTCGTTGGGGATACCTTATATGGTGGACAACCAATTGTTCCACGCCAGGCGCTACATGCTGCTCGAATAAGTTTGGAACACCCGTTTACAAATGAAAAAATTATGTGTGAGGCACCTTTCCTAGATGTCCCACCCATTTTTGAAAATACCACGGTCTAATTTCACAAAGCTTGGGTCTAGTACACATGCAGGAATTGCATTTTTCCTGTATAATTAACTTTATTCAGCAGAATTCCCTTCTTATAAAGTAGGGATGAATAAAAAAATTAAATAATTCGGTTGGGGTTCATACCTTGACTGAATAAAGTTAAAGCCTCCGGCGAATGCCACGATTTTTTAAAGGAAATTTTTCGAGCATACGATCAAAAACTAAATACGCCACATCCTGTGGCAACGTCTTTGTGACCCACATCGTGTGGGCCTAAAAAAATAGGGCACAAATACGCCAATGCGTATTTGATTAGAAGTAGTAGTGAATAAGGAAAGGAGTTTGCCATTGCAGGACTTACTTATTTACGTCATCTTGGGTCTTTGTATTGGAGTAATGTCCGGCTTTTTTGGTATTGGCGGTGGATTTATTCTAACGCCAACGCTAATCCTAATGGGCTTTTCTCCAGTTATCGCGATCGCTACAAGCTTATTGTATACAGTTGCTACCACACTTTCCGGAGTGGGAGCACATTTTCGACTAAAACATATTAAATGGGAAACTTCCATTATTATCGGAATAAGTGGGGTTATAGCTACTCAGCTTGCACATCCATTTGTGATTTTCCTTGGACAATACAACCTAGAAAATACTGTAATTCCATTGATGTATTTAGCACTTACCTTATATTTTTCAATTTCAATACTTTTAAGCAAATCTCCTACTAAGGAACAACCAACTAAGAAAACAAAATATTCTTATGTAAAAATTGTGTTAATTGGGCTATTCGCTGGGTTTATTTCGACGGTATTAGGTGTAGGCGGTGGCTTCATTATTGTTCCATTATTAATGGGCGTGCTTGCGTTTCAGCCAAAATACGCAGTTGGTACAAGCCTGCTAAGTGTATTCATGATTGTTGTAGCAGGATTTACTACCTATGCATCAACTGTCCGACTTGATTATGGAGTTATTGGCAGCCTAATTGTTGGTGCACTTATTGGAGGACAGCTTGGCGCAAGAGTTACGAATGTATATGGAGATAAACAGGTTCGCTTGTTTTTAGCTGGTCTATATATTGCAACTGGAGTGAGTCTCGCATTTAAGCTTTTTCATTTAGACTTTGTCGGTTTGCTCATTCTATTTACCTACTGCTTATATATGCTTTTACACTTCTTCATTCATACTCTTAAATTCCATCACAAGGAAAAAGAAGCTGGATAAAAAAACTAAGTAGTTCAGTTTTTGTGGAGAAAAATAGAAATAACAGTATAAATAAAGTGCTAAATCGCATTGGGTTTAGCACTTTATTTTTTGTTGGTGTAACGAAAATAGTATGTGTTTTGAACTGAAATTAACTTATGAAATCACATTATCATTAACAGTGTGACAATAACTATTGTCAACGTACTAATTGTAATGCGAATTGGGGTGCTATTTGGTATGTTAATTAATAATTATCGGAGGAAAATTCAGAACTTGGTGAGAAATAAGATATAATTAGAATAGAACTTGTAAAATAACTAATTATTCTAAATAGACGTGTTGTTGTTAAATTAAAATTTAAGCGAAAGGATGATAAGCATATGTATATGACTATTTTTATCATTGCATCCGCATTGGTGTGGATTGCAGCAATATACGAACTAATTAAACCTTCAGAAAAACAAAATAACAAAATAATAATAACCTTAACTACTTTTGGTACTTTATCGACATTATTTATAATTGTTTCATTTTTCAAAGGTTTATTTTAAAAGAATCCGTTTCTTTCGTTGAAGAAAAAAATACGAATATATGAAAAACGCTTGGAATAATTCCAAGCGTCAGACTGTAGACAAACTCGAAAAATTTCGAGTTTGCCTACAGTCTGCAACATCCTCTTGTATAGAGAATGTTGTTTTTTGCTATAATTTAAGCAACGAAAAATCTGTTTGAGGTGACATGATGAACTTTTATGATGAAGTATTGAAGAGAAAAGATGACCTGCTCCACGATCTCCAAACCATTTTAAAGATTGAAAGTGTGAAGGACCTAGAAAGCGCAACCAAAAAACGTCCAATGGGAGATAAAATTGGTGAAGCATTGGAAACCATGCTTTCGATTACAGAGTTTGCTGGATTTAAGACAACAAATATTGATGGAATGGTGGGGTATGCAGAATATGCCCCTGCTAAAGCAGAAGATTACATTGGAATCCTTTGTCACTTGGATGTTGTTCCTGCAACCGGCGATTGGGTGTCACCACCATTTGAACCAACGATTCGAGATGGAAAAATGTATGCAAGAGGTGCCATTGATGATAAAGGCCCAACGATAGCTGCCTATTATGGACTTAAAATCGTGAAAGAGCTTGGCCTCCCTTTAAAACATAATATACGCATCATCTTTGGAACCGATGAAGAAAGTGGCATGAGCTGTATGAAAAAATATGTTGAGGTCGAAAAAGCGCCATTAGCTGGCTTTGCACCTGATGCGGATTTTCCTATCATTCATGCTGAAAAAGGACAAATCAATGTAAAGCTAGGACTACAAAATGTCACAAACAGTGAAGATGGAGATCTATCTCTCCTCTCCTTTGTTTCAGGTGAAAAAGGAAATATGGTGCCAGATGTAGCCGAAGCCGTTATTAACGGCCAAAACGATACTCTCGTTCAGCAATTTTTGAAATATTGTAAGGAAAAAGGAGTCGTCTATTCCTATTCACAGGATGGAAACCAAACAATGCTCAAGTTAGTCGGGACTTCAGCCCATGGGATGGAGCCTCATAAAGGGGTTAATGCTGCACTTCATTTAGCTTCATTTCTACAGCAATATTCGTTTGAAGAAAGCGCTAATCATTACATACAATTTATCTACAAAACGCTCTATAACCAATTTAAAGGTGAAGGTTTAGGAATTGATTTTTCAGATGAGATTACGGGTCCACTTACCGTGAATGCTGGAATCTTTACATTTAAGAAGGATGTAATTGCTGAGATTCACTTAAATATTCGTTGCCCGGTTGAGACAAATTACGAAAATACAATCGAACAATTAACGAAAATTATAGAATCCTATAGCTTTAAGGTCACTTCCCTTGCTAGTAAGGAACCACACCATGTTCCAAAGGATTCTCCAATGATTCAGACCCTACAGGAGGTGTATGAAGCAGAAACAGGTGACGAACCTACGCTTTTAACAACTGGTGGCGCTACATATGCACGCTTTATGAAAAATGGGGTTGCCTTTGGAGCTGTATTCCCAGATAAACCAATGACCGCTCACCAAAAGAACGAGTACATTGAAATCGATGACTTATTAAAAGCAACCGCTATTTACGCACACGCAATTTATCGATTGGGTAACTTGTAAATTATAAAAAAAGAGGTGTCATCCTTATTAACATATAGGTTGATACCTCTTTTTTGTTTTCTCCATGATTGTCCATTACCGATTCTGCATTCCTTCATAAAATACAGTAACTTTCATATGAAGGAGGTGTTATTTATGAGCTATGATGGAGGCGGACGCAACAACAACAACTTTGTGTTAATCGTGGTTCTGTTTATCCTATTAGTCATTGTAGGAGCTTCTTTTATGGGCTACTAGTCCATATGTTTTAAACGCATCCACCGCGTATCCCTATAATATCTCCTCTTTAAGGTGTTTCAGAGGCGGAAACCTCTGAGACACCTTTTTTTATAAGTGCATATCTAGCCAATTGATAACATCTTTGAAAACTTCCTCTTTATTAAGTTCATTTAAGATTTCATGCCGGCTATTTTCATATAGTTGGACCGTTACATCCTTGATTCCTATTTTTTTGTACATATCAGCAGCTTGGAGTACTCCTTTTGAATAGTTACCGACAGGGTCTTTATCCCCAGCTAAAAAGTACAACGGTAATCTTTTCGGAATATTTTCATTTGCGCTATGGTTATTTACTTTTGCTACTCCCCCAACAAGGTCATAGAAGAAGCCAGCCGTGAAAATTCCACCACAAAGAGGATCCTGAATATACTTGTCTACTTCTTTGTCATCCCTTGAAAGCCAATCAAATTCAGTTCGATTTGGACTGAAGGCTTTATTGTAGCTACCAAACGTAAGCTTGTTCATAAGCGGACTCTCGGTTGTCTTTCCTTTCCGCTTCATTTCAAGCTTGGCAATTCCAATTCCAACTTTTCCAATGAGACCTGGGTCTCCACCGGTTCCTGATAAAATGACACCCGCTAATTGATCACCATGTGTTTGTATGTATCTTCGCGTTAAAAAGGAGCCCATGCTATGTCCGAATAGAAAAATCGGTAGATTGGGATAATCTTTTTTGATCAAATCTGTTAGCTGAAGCATATCTTCAACCACTTGCTCAAACCCATTTTCCTCCGCAAAAAATCCTAATAGTTTTGCGTTTGAGCCTGTTTTTCCATGCCCGCGATGGTCATTTCCATATACGATGTAGCCTTCTTCGATGAGTACCTTTGCAAATAAATCATAACGTTCAATATGCTCTGCCATGCCATGGGCAATTTGAATAATTCCTTTTGGATGTGTGTTACTTTCACCCTCCCACTTTTTACAAAATATCGTGACACCATCATCAGTTAAAAATGTAAAATCCGTACTCGTCATCACCGTGGCCTCCTTTTACGTCTATTATATTCTGATTATTACAATATAGATATGAAAAGGTATTCACTATTTTCAGTCAATGCCTTTCGTGTTTCCATTTTTTATGCATATAATAGAAGTAGTATGTTAGAAAAATAGATGAGGGGAATGAACAAAATGAGTTCTTTTATAGTGAAAGGCACCTGGACCGGAAATAGAAATGGAGAGGGTACGATTACCACAGATGGATTGGAAACAGCAGTCTCTGCTCCAAAGCAGCTTGACGGACCTGGAATTGGCGCAAATCCTGAAGAATTGTTAATTGCTGCCGCCACAAATTGCTATATGCTTACCCTTGCTGCCATCTTGTCAAATCGTGATCTTGAATACACTCATCTTGAGGTTGAAACTGAAGGAACCGTTGGCAAGGATGGAAAGCGCTTAGTCTTTGAAAAAATTGTTCATAAACCAGTTATTTTTGTAAATCAAGCCGATGAAGAACTTCAAGAAAAATTGATTCAACTTGCGCACCGTGCAGAAAAAGCCTGTTTTATCTCGCAAACGCTCAAAGGCAATGTTGAGATTACGGCTGAACCGGTTGTACAAGTGGTTGGATAAAAGTATTTCAGATTACCTCTTGTAGGGGAATTCCTTGCGAGAGGGATTTTTTATGTGTCTGGGCAAAATTAAGCTAATGGCAGTATTTCTTGGATAGTGACAGTATTTCTTGGATAGTGACAGTATTTCTCAGATAGCGACAGTATTACCTTGATTAGTGACATTATTTTGGCTTTCGAACGTATAAAAGATGAAAGGCAGTGCGTCCACACACTACCTTTCTCTCAAATTATCTCCTTAGTGCCTGATAAACTTTTAAGTTTGAATAAATAACCTCTAAAAATGGAGTTTCAATTCCTTTTTCCTGGGCAATTATATATAAATAGCCTTGTAATTGATCAGCCTCAATATCTAAACCTTTTTCCATATCACGCTGCATCGAAGATTTCATTTCAAATGTCATTTGGTTCGTTGTTTTTACATGTTTTTCCTCAATATCTTCATCAATTGGTGCACCGAGCATCCTCATCACAGAACCAATTTCTTTAAATAGGCTTAAAATAAGCTTTTGCCCATTCTGCTCTTCACGGATTGGACCAATCGGTGATCTCATTAGAGTTGTCACACCTGAAAATCCGGTGATGAACATGTATTTATGCCACATTTCCCGTATGATATTGTCACTTAATTGAATATTTGTTTTTGTACCAGACATAGTATCTGCTAATGTTGAAATACGCTCTGTTCTTTCCCCCGAAAATTCTCCAAATAATAAGCGGTGGTTAGGGCTTGTCTGAACAATTTTCCCTTCATCATTCAGGGTTGACTCGATAAAACATAATCCACCTATTACATTTTCTGGATTAAACTTAGACCTTAATACATCCACATGACTATAGCCGTTTAATAACGGAAGAATCATCGTGTCTTCGCTCACATATGGTTCAATACTATGTAAAGCACCTTCAAGATGATATTGTTTTGTAGAAAGAATAATTACATCAAATGGACCAGCTTCTTCACCTGACTTGATTGTCTTCGGCATGAGTGTCACATTTCCATGGATACTCTCAATTTGAAGTCCACGTTCCTGTAATTGTTTTTGTCTATTTTCGCGGACTAAGAAGGTTACATCTTCTCCCTTTTCAAGAAGTCTTCCTCCAAAATAACCGCCAACTGCGCCTGCACCTACAACTAGTATTCTCAAAGCCTTGCAACCCCTTTCATTTTGAAACTATCAATATTATATCAAAAAAAGGCCAGCTGCGCTGACCTCCTAACGACAATCTAATTAGATACATAATTTGCTGCGGAACGAACTTCGACTTGAATCGAACTAGCGGTTACAATTGTTTTCAAAACAACCGGATATGGACGATTATTCGCAAATTTAAAGTCCAAATATGGGTAAGCAACTGTTGCATCGTGCCCGAGTGGAACATATCCAACAGGTTTTGAATGATGGTGAAGCTCAGTGATTTCAAGGCCCGCCTTTGCAACTGCATTATAAAGAGTACTTGAAGTTTGGCATATTCCTCCCCCATACCCAGGGACAAACTCCTTATTAATAATGACAGTCGCTAGCGCATATCCATTTTCCTTGGACCCATTTCCAACCACATTGTTAAAAGAAAAATGATCCCCAGGTCCTAACACAACATCGTTAACTTCAGTTGCTGACTTTGAAATATTAAAGTTTCTTCCGGTTACAGATGGATTGAAATAGGTTGTAAAGCTTCCAAGGACAACTTCATTAATGCCCTGAACTTGATCCTGTGTCACATTTGGATTGGTTTCCTCAATCGGCAGAACGACCTGTTTATTAAAAATGGAATTATCTAGTATTCTAGTAACTAGCTCAGCTTCTTTTAATATCATTCGGCTTTCCCCGCCCTGTAATTCTCCACTACTGCTTAGTTTTACTGGTTTCATAGGACGGTCTATTGTAGCAGCTAAGTCACTAGCTAATTGTGTAGCTTTCGCTTTTAATTCTTCTTCATTTTGGAACTCATCTCTATTCAGAACTTCGACGACACTATTATCACGAGGATCAATAATGGAAATTTCACGTGTGTCAAGTACTTGCTTTGTTTCAATCGTTTCAATAGGTGAAACTTGATGAAGCTCCACGCTCACTGGTTCTTTTTTCTCGATGAGACTGCACCCACTCATTAATAAAACACCTAATAATAATGGTAATGTTGTTTTCTTCAATTAACTCTCTCCCAATGTTTAATTGTCTTTGTTTCTTTTAGTGGACAATGTTACAAATATTAAAAATGGTTAACAAAAGAACTCACATAGGAATTTTATTTATGAAAACAGAATATATTCCTATTTGCTTCAAGTTCTTTAATTGCCTTCTCATACATGGGATATAGACTAAGATGATTGGAGGATAGAAGCGATTGTATAGTGAATGTAGAAGTTTTACGAAAGATGAAGGAAACCTTTTTCACCTCATTAGACGCGAGATAGCTTGTATATGTTACTATTTTTTGTAATATTTGTCATATTTTTATTATACATTCTTTATAAAGAACGAATCAACTAAAAAAACTGCAATCAACCAACAATTGATTGCAGTTTTTGTGTTAATTGGAACCACAAGAACCGTCCCCCTGGTCCCCTTGGGAAAGTTGTTTTGATTTTTGTGTACAGCTTTCCATAGCAGCGATGATGCTTGTGCGGAACCCTTCTTTTTCAAGGGTTGCAACTGCTTGGATGGTTGAGCCTCCTGGGGTGCAGACATCATCCTTTAGTTCGCCTGGGTGTTTTTCAGTTTCTAAAACCATTTTGGCTGCACCTAAAAGTGATTGTGCGGCAAGCTTGTACGCTTGTTTTCTGGGAATCCCCTGCATAACAGCGCCATCTGCTAACGCTTCGATAAACAAATATGCATAAGCTGGTGACGAACCACTTACTGCAGGAATGGCATCCATAAGTTGTTCATCAATAATCTCAGCCTTTCCAAACCCTTCAAACAGTCGAATAATTTCAGATAGATTTTCAGTCGTCACATTAGAGTTGACGGAAAGAACACTCATCCCTTCGCCAACTAATGAAGGGGTATTTGGCATTGATCGTACAGTCTTCATTAGTCGTCCAAACTGATTTTCAATAAAATCAAGAGTGATCCCAGCAGCGATTGTTATTATAATCGTTTCTTCGTTTACAAGTTCTTTAACCTCGTTGATTACTTCGGCATACAAACCTGGTTCAACGGCTAAAAATAAAAAGTCTGCACGTTCTGCAACCTCTTTATTGTTAAGCGTTGTTCTAATTTTATATGTATTTTCCACGAATTGAAGGGTTTCCTTTGTTTTTGCACTCACAATTATTTGATGTGGAGCTGCGACCTCAGAAGCAATCATTCCCTGGATCATCGCTTGAGCCATTTTTCCACACCCTATAAAGCCAATATTTCTGTTCATGTTGAACCTCCTCTTTATTTTATTATAGAGAAAATATGAAGATAAAAAAACTGAGGCGCTTATGTACATACTTTTTAACATAACGGACAAACTAATCCAAAAAAAGAGGTGAAAACAATGCAACGATTTGAAAGACTCCTTGACACCGTGTTTGGATATACGGGTTGGCATGATCTCACAAACACATTGACTACGAGGGAACAAGAAATGGCTTATTTGTACGAAGAGGAAGATGATGACAATCCCGTCATGTAACTCATTAGGGGCTTTCCAATGATGGAAGCCCCTCGTTTTATGTACGATTATAACAATGGCAACTTACAACATGGTCATTTACCATCCCAGTTGCTTGCATAAATGCATAGCAAATCGTTGAACCAACAAATTTAAACCCGCGCTTTTTTAAATCCTTGCTTAACCGGTCACTAATTTCCGTTGTCGCTGGTACGGCGTCCAAGGTTTTAAAATGATTTTTAATCGGTTTTCCTTCAACAAATGACCAAATATATGTATGAAAGCTTCCATACTCTTCAACAACACGAAAAAACGCTATTGCATTTGTGACAACCGCATTGACTTTTAACCGATTTCGGACGATACCTTCATTTGATAAAAGTTCTTCTATTTTCTTTTCATCATATAAAATGATTTTTTCTGGATCAAAATTGTCAAAGGCTTTGCGGTAATTTTCTCGCTTTTTTAAAATGGTGTACCAGCTAAGACCTGCCTGTGCACCCTCTAAATTCAAATACTCAAAGAGCAAACGGTCATCGTGTACAGGGACACCCCATTCATGATCATGATAGTCCATATAAAGAGGATCCTCATTCACCCAGCCACATCTTTTCAAAACTCTCCCACCTTTTTCAAACTAGATAAGAAAATTATAACAAAGTGCGGGGAATAAAGGAGCCTCATCTTATTTCCGTTAATCCCTCATCTCAGCTAGCCATTCCTGATAGCATTCTTTACATAATGTTTCTTCGCGCTCCCCATCTACATTCACAAATGCAACATAGTGAAATCTTTCTTTTTCGAAAGCATCTTGGCAATAAAAGCAATTTGTTGTCATCTATTTTACCTCCAAAATGATTAATGTTTTTTCTTATTTTTATCCATTCTCAAGGAGTTTTTTCAAGTTAATAATATCCAAATTCGAAATGTGAAGCGCCTTAAAAAGGAACATCGACTAACTTCTGCCACAGGTTATTTGACCTCAAGGGGCCAGGAACTGCAGCTGGACAAAAATAAAGAGCCAGCGTTTGCTGACTCGTTTATTACACTTCTATATATTTATCCTTATCAATTCCATCAAAGAAAAAGCTTCTTTGCCCAACTGAAAATAGCTGGAGTTCATGCATTGCCCGTGTACAGGCTGTATAAAAAAGCTTTCGCTCATATTCTCTTCCGTACACTTCATTTGAGGCGTTATAAATAACAACTGCATCAAACTCGATTCCTTTTGCTAAATATGTTGGCAATACGAGAATACCTTTATCGAAATGATACGTTTCCTGATTCATTAGACGAATAGGTATTTCATTCCTCAACGCATTGAAAGCTTCCTTGCTCTCTACTTCCGTTTTACAAATCAACGCAATCGTTTCATGTCCCTTTTCCTGAAGTTCCTTTATTTTTGTTAGGACTTCTTTATTAAGTTCCTCTCTCGTCTTCACTTCTTTGAATAATGGAAGCCCCCCAGAACGGTTAAATGGCTCAATTTCACTCCCACCAAATACAACACCTTTTGAAAAATCAACAATCTCCTTTGTAGAACGATAGCTTTTCTTCAATTGAATGAGTTCAGATTTATCTTTCTCATAAAGCTCAGGAGATAGCAATGTTGGTGCATTCAAGGAATGTGCATAGATTGCTTGATTATAGTCTCCAAGTATGGTCATGCGACAATTTGGAAACAGCTGCTTCAAATATTCAAATTGGAATGGTGAATAATCCTGAGCCTCATCGATGAACAATTGGCGAATGCTTGTATTTGACTTTTTTCCCTCAATTAAATCTTGTAAATATAGAAATGGAGTAGCATCCTCATAATTCAAGCTGTTTTGTTCCAATTTTTCAATTGTATATGAACAAATTTCACTCCAATTTCCTGTTATCTTTTGCTCTTTCGTTTTTAAAAATAATTGCTTATAGATTCCTTTACGATCAAGATATTCAAGCTTTTTGATGGCTACTTTTATTGGTTTAAAATGCTTTCTGACAATTTCTTTTACTATTAGTTTTTCCTCACGCTCATAATCATTAAAAGTATCTTCGGAGAACTCCTGTTTTTTCTGTAGTTGTTTAAAGATTTCAAGATGGTCCTCCTTATCCATCAGTTCAGCTTCCTGAAGAACCCAATCTTTTTTACGTTCTTTACGCTCGAATTTGATTACTTCTTTCATCAGCCACTCTGTGACCTTCATCAATCGATTCGGAATTGTAATGGCTGAATCTAATGAATAGAAATACTCCCCAATCAATTCCTTTGAAATCATTTTTTTCTTTTTAAACACAATGTCTTTAAAAAGAAGACCTTGATTTTCAAGTTTTTTTACATATGAATCAATGAGTGCCATGAATTCTAGATTCGCTTTGACGTGAATAGCTTTGAGTCTTACATCAAAATCGGGTTGATCCATCTCTGTTAATAAGTATTCCATTTGTGAAAATGGATCTTCTACATCAAAAATTCCCCCTAACCGATGTTCGACATATTCCTGAAAGGTTGATTGTTGCATATTTTCTTCCCCAAGCTCAGGTAATACCGTCGCAACATAGCTATTAAAAAGGGGATTCGGTGAAAAAAGCATAATATTATTTGAGCTTAGCTGTTCACGATAACGATATAGTAAATAGGCAACCCGCTGTAAGGCAGCTGATGTTTTTCCTGAACCAGCAACACCCTGTACAATTAAATAACGGCTTTTTTCATTTCGGATGATTTTATTCTGCTCACGTTGAATCGTTGCAACGATGCTTTTCATTTGTGTATTGGCATTATTGCCAAGTACCTCTTGGAGCATCTCGTCCCCGATTGTAACCCCTGTATCAAACATGCTTTTCAGCTTGCCATTTTTTATAATGAATTGCCGTTTTAATGACATTTCCCCTTCGATTGTTTCAAAATGGGTTTCATACTTTGCTGGGCCCGGATAAAAATCGTAGTACATGCTTGAGATTGGTGCTCTCCAGTCAAAGATTAAAAAATCTTCTTCGTTCTCATCCAATAATGATGCAATTCCAATATATATTTTTTCTTCGCCTGTTTCCCCATTTTCGTCAAAGTCAAATCGACCAAAATAAGGGGATTCCTTCAGTCTTTCAAGGATTTTTATCTGCTTATAAATCTGGCGATGATTTCTTTCACGTTCACCTAATAGCTCGGACTGCTGTTTTATACTTTGAAATGTTTCAATGACGTCATCAGGTTCATCAAGGTTGACAGTTACATCTTCCCAAAACGCTTTTCGAAGATCGACAATTTCACTTTTAAAGCCTCCCACCTTCGAATCGATGGCTGTTTTCTTACTTTCAATAACCTTCAACACATCTTCAAGTCTGTCTTGTTCCTGAATCCAGTCTGTATTTTGCTCCTCCATGAACACCACTCCTCGTATACGTGAACTTCTGTCTCTACCTATTAAAATAATAAAAGTTGACAATCATTATAACTTGTTGTAAACTTATAATAGGGTATATTGAACGCATTTACTTACACAATTCAAAAAAAAGACAGAACAATGATATCTTACCATGTTGTTCTGTCTTTTTCAATGTCTTTTAGCTATTTTCCCTCATATAATCCAATGTTCCTTTAATTCCTTCTTCATAAGGTGTTGCAGGTAGAGGACCAATTTCCTGCTCATATTTTGATCCATCTAACACTACTGGATCTTCCGTTAAATACAGCATCTCTACAACCTCTTTCATTTGTTTATCAAAAACACCTAAAAATCGAATCATCCCCTTAGTTACGGTTGAAACGGATTTTTGATAATCTAAATGACTGCGTACTATATTTAAAATTCTTTCTCCTGAAATCACTCCTGCTGCTGGAATGTTCCAGCTTTGCCCATATGCCTTATCATGTAAGGCAAGCTCGATAATTGCTTTCGCCCCATCAGGTGTATAAATATATTCCCGAGCATTTTGTTTATCCCCAACAAACATCCCTTTTTTATTTTGAATCACCTTATTAAATGTGTAGGTCAACATGGCATTTTCTGCGTTTGGTCCGTAAAAATCAGGAAAGTGTGCGATAAGAACTGGAATATTTGCTTGGAATGCTATTTGGCCAAGCTCTACCCGTATTTTCCCTTTTTTAGTATGAGGTTCTTTTGGAAATTCTTCATTGACTTTACTTCCATTTCCGCGACCGTAAGCGTAAATATTATCAACGATTGCAAGCTTGCAATTTGCTGATTCAGCCGCTTCGACAACATTTCTCATTAATGTTGGTTGCTTTTCATACCATTCGCTATAAGGGATATTAACCGCATGAAAAATAACATCAACATCTTTCGCCGCATTTATTAGATCTGTCTTATGAAACACATCTCCCTTCATGATTTCTACTTTTTTTCTGTTGTTAAAAAGCTTATCTAATTTTTCCTTGGTTCTTGCAAAAGCAATTACTTCAATCCCTCTTTCAACTAACTCTTCGACAATTGCATACCCCATACCACCTGTAGCACCTAATACTAAAGCCTTTTTCATAAAAATTCCCTCCCCTTATTAATTTATTAACCAGTGGTCAATAATATACAAAAAAAATAAATCCTTCCCCTTGGGAAAACAAGATCAAATGCGCCTTGGCGTATTTGCGCCCGATTTTTTTTTCCCACAGGAAGTGGGTCATAAAGACGTTGCCACAGGAAGTGGCGTACTTAGTCTTTGATCTTAATTGATCGAAATACTTCCTTTAAAAAATCATGGCATCCGCCGGAGGCTTTACTTTATTTCAGCAGAAGTAGAGACTTCTGCTGAAATAAAGTTAGATTTATGTAATCACCCAAAGCTTAATCCAAGGTTTCATTCCTGTAAATGAAAAAAATGCCCTTAAAGGCATCTTTTCTTAGCTTAATTTACCTCTCGTAACCCTTTTCCATCGAGAATGTCTTTTACCCCTTCTTCGCAAACGCCATAGGCACGCCATGAGCACGATTCACACACTGTTTGAATATCTGATGGGATGACATGCTTCTGAACTCGCGATTCGATGTCCTTCCATCTTAAAATTTGTCCGACTCGCAGTCCCATTTTTTCTAGAATCATAGCATCCCTATCATAGATAGAGATGTTTTGGCAGTGGTATTTACCATTGTTTGGGTATTTTTCACATAAATGATCCGGGCCATTTATAATCTGAACAAGTGTCATAGGGTTCTTTCTAAGGGTTTGATGGACAATCGTCATATTTTCTACGTATTCCTGTGAATAGCCCATTCCTCGGTAGCCTAAAAGGCAAAATAAATGATGACCGCGCAGTTTGTACATAATAGTCCCCCCTCCCCCTTTTTGTTAACCATACAAAACTATAAGTTTACATATATTCTATCTCATAATTAATATCATTGAAACCAAAAAACTTGTATTTTACGGTGTAATTAAAAAAGAGGTCAGGATTCGTCCTGGCCTCTTTTTTTCAAAATATTAATCTTGGTCATCAGCGTCATCAATTTCTTTTTTCAAAATTGTTCCGTCTACTGCTGATATTTTCAATTCAACTTCATTTCCTTCATGCTTCATTTCAATTTCATAATAGCCGTCATCGTCTAATTCGATTTCCGTGATTTTACCGGGAGTATCCTTTGTCGCTATAGCCACTGCTTCTTCCTTAGAGATTTTAACTGAAGTTGTATCAACCTCAGAAGTAACTCGATCGTCATCATCATCATCACGATCATCTTCTACTTTAACGATTTTACCAGTAGTTGCATTGATTACAACCTCAGCCTCGTCATCATGTGTACCTTCAAGCTCCACTTCGTAAACAAGCTCTCCATTCTCATGCTCTAGCTCAACCTCTTTGATTTTTTTACCTTTTACCTCTTGTGTAGCAATTTCCTGTGCTTTTGACAATGGAACCTGAGCTTCTTTTGAAAACGCACCGACTCCTACTGCTCCTCCTAATACAACTGCTCCAACAACTCCAAGTACTACTAGTTTTTTCTTCATTTTTGTTTCCTCCTTTATTTGAACTATCTTTATCTTAGACAATGAAAATGAGGAAACTCAGATAATAAAATGAGAAATTGATGAGAATCAAATGAGTTTTTCTAAGAATTAGTCCTCTAAAACAATCGTGATGACCTCACCTGAGATCGGATGAATTTGTACGATTTTTTCTTCTCCCTGGTTTGTTTCCACTTCGACAAAGTAATAATATTGCCCGTTTTCTTCTTCAAATTCAACCTCATCAACTACACCTTCTACATGCTGTAAGGCCAGATCAATCGCCTGTTTTTCTGTAATCTGTTGGACAGTCGGATTTGGTGTAGTTGACTTTGGTTCTGTTGGATTCTGTGGCTGCTTCATATTCTGGACAACATCAACAATTTCACCTGATTTTGCCTGTAATTTATAAGTCGCTTCTGTATCTCCCTTAATGACGGTCGCATAATAATAGGTTTGTTCTTGTTCGACTTTCTTTTCGATTGTTTTGATTTCTCCAGCTTGATCTTTTTCTAAAATATCCCGGATCTCAGACTCTGTCTTTTCCAAAGCTTCCTGAGAAACCTTTGTTAAATTTGAGATATCACCTGTTTTTCGGTGAACGTCAATTTCATAAATTCCGGAATCAATTTCAAACTTAATTTTATAAACATCGCCTTTTCGGCTCGCGTTTGTATTTTTTCCGCTATACATTTTTTCCACGAGGTTAATGGCATCACTTTCTGACAATGGCTCTGCAGACGTAAACGTTTTTGTCAGCTGCCAAATGATAATTGCTGCAATCAAGATGCCCGCTACAGCAAATAGACTATTTCGAAGGGTCCTTTTTCTCATTGCACTCACTCCATCATTTCTTTGAGAGGAAGTTCAAAAGTCGGCTGAAAATGACACATCGAATTTCACCCTCTTTTTGAACATACATTTGTAACTACTATACCTAATTTTTATGAGAAATTAATGAGAAGCCTCATCGGTAAGGAGAATATTGGCTGTAGTTCCTTCCCCTTCTATACTGTCGAATTGAATTTTTGCACGAATCGCCTCTGCCAATTCCTTTGCCAGCGAAAGTCCCAATCCGTAGCCACCTGTTTTCCTTGCTCTTGCCTTATCCACTCGATAAAAACGGTCAAACACCTTTTCCAAATCCTCTTTAGGGATTCCAACTCCCTGATCAATGATTTTAATGGTCGGCCTTTTTCTTTCCCGGCCGATTACAACTATCACAGGTTTTTCACTGTACTTTAGGGCATTTTCCAAAAGTATATATAAAATTTGCTTAAGCTTTTGTTTATCTGTTCTTACATCGATTTCTTTCTCCGCAACAACCGAAATTTCACGTTTGTACGCCTCACGAAAAGACCCAACGGACTCTTCGACAAGTTGGATAAGAGGTATAGTTTCAATGTGAAGCTTCCACTGTTCATCATGCTTTGCTAGTAGTAGAAGCTGTTGAGTTAATTCACGCATATGGACAGCTTCAGACTGAATCGCATCCACCGCTTCATGAAAAAGTATTGGGTCAGCTTGTCCTCTTCGTTTTAAAAGGCTAGCATATGAGTCAATTACGGTTAATGGTGTTTTTAACTCATGAGAAGCATTTGAGACAAAATTCTCCTGTTTCTCATAGTTCACTTCTAATAAATCCATCATTTTATTGAAGGTTTGTCCCATTTCATACAATTCATCTTTTGATTCCTTTGATAATTCGATTCTTTTATATTGTCCGCTTCTTCGAATTTCTCGCATCGTCTGGGTCATGGTCGTAATTGGCTGAGTAATAACGTTACTTAATAGCCTTGTTGAAACTAGAACCGGAATGGTTGCAATCAACGTGACAGCAAGTAAAACAAGACTTAATGTTTTTAAGTTAGTTGCTGTCGGCGAGAGGTTTTCAATCACCTGAAGCTCCGCTATCTCCCCATTCAACCAAATAATTGGATATGACACGAATGCATGTGGAGCCCCATTAAAATCAATGATTTCTCGTTGTTTCGTTTTATGATAGGTTGTTGGAAAGTTCTCCAAATCCTGTTGTTCTGGTACGACTGCCTGAGCCACTGTACTTCCATCTGGTCGTACTACTTGCATCATTCCATCTATGGGGAGATATGTACGTAGTAAAGCCCCAGCAGATACTGAACTACCTGCTTTAGATATACCGTTCATAGCACGTTCTGCCTCGGCTTCAGTACGATCCAATTCACTGTTAAACATCATGTGACTAAATGTAAAATAGGAAGCAATATTGATCAAAACAAGCAAGACGATAAACACAGCAGCCGTGAATAAATTAATCTTTTTTCGTAACTTCATTTCGTTTCCTTCATCACATAGCCTACACCACGTACTGTGTGGATCAATGGCAGGTCATATGGCTTATCCATTTTATTTCGTAAATATCGGATATACACATCAACTATATTTGTGTCACCGTAGTAGTCATAGCCCCAAACTGCATTTAATAATTGCTCCCTATTTAACACCTGGCGTGGATGTTTCATTAAATAAGCAAGTAAATCGAATTCACGAGGCGTCAATTCAATCGGATCATTATTACGTATTACTTCATAAGTACTTTCATTAAGTTTTAGGTCCCCTATACTTAACCAGTCATTAACTTGGTCTTCTCCAGATGTTCCCTGATTACGATTGTTGCGAAGTGCAACTCGGATACGTGCCAGCAATTCTTCAATTTGAAAAGGCTTTGTCACATAATCATTTGCTCCTAAGTCAAGGCCAGACACCTTGTCCTCGACAGAGTCTTTTGCAGTTAAAAGAATGACCGGTGTTGTTGCATTTGCTGCGCGAATCCGCCTTAGTACCTCAATTCCGCTGATGCCCGGTAACATGACATCTAGTAAAACTAATTCCCATGTTTCATCTAAGAACTTTTCCAGCCCTGAATTCCCATCGTATGCTTTTCCAGTTTCATAACCTTCATATGTCAATTCTAGCTCCAATACCCGTGCAATCTTCTCTTCGTCTTCCACAATTAAAATACGTTGTTTCTGCATCTCCACCCAGCCCTCATTTCTATATATAAATCTAGTTATTGCTCGCTATCACCATTTTACCCTAATACTGGTATCTCCTACACTAAAAGAAAAGTACCAATCATCACAGTTCTTTTTATCTATGGTGATTGGTACTTCATAAGAATCTATTCTTCTTCAATTTCTTCCTCTTCAGATCTTGGTCTTCTTCCCCAAAAGAATTCCCACGCATCCATTCGTTGAACTTCCTGCTCTTCACGTGATTCCTGTTCTTTGTTATCGGCCAAAACCGACACCTCCCAAATTAATTATCGTTTATATCCTATTCAAGTAGCTGACTTTTCGTTTAGGGAATTTGCCCATATACACTGAAAAATTCGTGATGGAAGTGTACACATAAACCATGTATACTTAAGATGTAAAAATTTTGAAGAGGTGATTGAAGATGGCTAAATCAAACGCTAGGAAAACGCGCGAGAGGCTTGTTCGAGAAGGAAAGAGAAATCCGGAAAACGGGAGAAGCCCATTTGCATTAACGGATATGCAAACAAGAATGACAAAAACGAAAAAGGATCACTTATACCGTACGAAACATAAGAACCAATCATTCGAAGGTGGAAATGATGGTTCTTTTTGTTTTTGTGGATGATTTTTCATAACCCGTTTTTTACCTAATAAAAAACACTGACACCAAAGTATCAGCATTTTTCTTCAACTCTATGATAAAATTCGTTTTTCTCCTTCAATTTCCTGGATTGGAGCGATATTTTGGGAGAATTCCATCGTTCCGATATACTCCCCTGCCTCATCCCGTACGGCAAAGTATCGGATATACACGTATTTACCTTTTACTTTGATCCAGAAATCTTCTGTATCTTTTTTACCTGATTTGAAATCTTCGAGTAATTCTTCGACCACGTGAACACTTCTTGGTGGGTGACAGTTTTGAACCGTTCTCCCAATAACTGCTTTTGTCCTTGCAAAAATACGCTCTTTTCCCTTGCTGAAATAACGGACGACATCATCCTTATCAATAAACGTAATATCAACTGGCAAGTGATTTAAAAGTAATTCAAGTTGTTTTAAGGATAAGATACCTGTCTCCATCTTAATAAACCCTTTAGTTGAAATTTGTTCATCACCGATTACATTTCGCTCAGGTTTCCAATCTTCAGGTGAAATCAAACAAAATCCAATTTCATCACTCTCACGGGCAATTTTCAGCCATTCGTCTTCTGTTAGATTATTCATTGACATTGGGAAGAGAATATTTTCCTCTCGATAGATCATTTCATCAACTTGATCAACAACAAAAGTAATAACCTCTATAACAGCCTGTTTATCTCCATCATAATCAGTAAGCAAACGTTTTGCATCTTTTATCGCATCAACAATAAAATCATCAATTTTCCACATCATATTTGTTGGTCCATAAATTCCGTACTGCTCTAAATATGGAAACAGGAGCTGTTCTTTTCGTTCATAATGCTTTCTGATATCCAGTAAAAGATTACAATCCTCAAGTAATTTCAGTCGATTTTCATGATGATCATCCACTTCAAATAACTCCAAATGTTTTTTTACTTTACCGTTTACTAGCTTTTCAAGTTCCCTATTTTCAAGCTTAAATGTATGCACGGGGTGCCCAGGTTGCTCTTCTGGATGACTAGCCAGAGTTTCTTCAATTAAATCTTTAAAAATCTCCCGATGCTGTAAACAAATTTCTGTTGCGTCACCTGCTGGGATGTTCTCTTCTTCCACCAATACTTGCTGTAGTCTGGAGATTTCTCCTATCGTAATATAACCAACTTTATTTGCTAAATGGGATTTAATCTCTTCTACTGATTTCCCATTATGTAAATCCTTAAAGCTTTGTTTTATGATGGCTTCTCTCTCAATATCACTCATTTTATTTTGTTCTCGGTTATTAATAAGTTCACTCACGTAAATTTCTCCTTTCAAACTATGCTGTTATGATGAAATTAACATAGATTGAGGAAAAGGTTCGTGATACGAATCACATAAAAAAAGAAAGACTCACATATTGTGAGCCTACGGTTTTGGATATTGGTACTCTAATTCATCTTTATCTGGATTATAGTCGACGATGAGGTTATGGCCATTGAAGAACCAGATGTCATCCTCTTCTACATAAAACTCGATATCATCAATCTTATGACTTGTGTGAATTTGGATGGGTTCGTCATGTGTTGAAAAGGCGAGTGAATACTTTTCTTGTACGGGGCTAGTTCCGTAAAACATCGGATAGAATCGAACCGTATCTCCTGTTTTTACACTTATATCTTCTTTAAACCATTTTAATGCTGCGTCGCTTATTGTCATTTCCATATGTATGAACCTCCCTGGGCGTCCTTCTGATATTGTACGCGAAAATTTTGGACTTTATTAACTCAATACTACTAAAGTTTTCGTGAATAAGATACCAACTAATTTGTGAAATGTTTCTCAAACTCAATTAAAAAATGCACGCAATCTGAAGACTGCGTGCATTTTTTTTATCAACTTATAAGAGGACGAAGGCAATTGTGGCTCCAACGATAATACCCACGCTCACGATCTTTCCCCAAACGGGAACTTTGTCATTGCTATTTTGATTGACCTTCTGCTCCTTGGCTTCTACTACCTTTCGATATTCAGGACTGCAGCATCCCATCAGGATACCTTCTTATAGGAAGAAATATCTACTTCCAAAGGAAGATTTGCTGCTCGTGCTTTATTTGCTTGACGGAAGAATAACACTAGTAACAAGGCAGTTCCACAAAATCCACCGTACCATGCAATATCCATCGGTAATCGGAAACCGATTTGAGCATTCAAGATATACGTGATTACCAAGCATAGCATGAAAGTTCCTGGAACTAGTGAAATCCAGTAATTCTTTTTCGCGATGTATAGATACATAGCACCTACGAATAAGGCAATAACAGCTGTTGCTTGGTTCGCCCAGCTAAAGTATCTCCAAAGTATGTTGAAATCGATTTGAGTAAGAACAATTGAGATAGCGAATAATGGGACAGCAATCCATAGACGACTTGGCATTGACTTTTGAGCCATTTTTAAATAATCAGCAATAATCATACGTGCACTACGGAATGCAGTATCACCGGAAGTGATTGGTAATACGATAACTCCTAATACTGCAAGTGTTCCACCGATAGCACCAAGCATCATCGTAGAGACTTCACTAACGATAGCTCCTGGTCCACCAGCCTTAAGAAGTTCTTGTAAGCCACCGTAGCCATCAAATAAGCTCATTGCTGCTGCTGCCCAGATCATTGCGATGATACCTTCAGCAATCATCATACCGTAGAAAATTTTACGTCCTTGGCTTTCTTTTTGTGTAGTACGTGAAATGATAGGTGTTTGAGTTGCATGGAATCCAGACAAAGCACCACAAGTGATCGTAAAGAATAATAATGGGAATATTGATAATCCATCAGGATGGAAATTTGTTAATGAAAGTTCTGGAATTGGTGCACCTTTAACGATTAATCCACCTCCAACCCCAACAGCACTGATTAAAAGAACTGCTCCAAAGTATGGATATAGACGACCGATAATTTTATCAACTGGTAGTAAAGTAGCTAAGATGTAGTAGATGAAAATAACCGCGATTAAAATTCCGATAGCCACTTTTCCGTTCATTAATAAATATAAGAGGTCCGCTGGAGTTACAACGAAAACAGTTCCAACTAATAGTAAAAGCAAAACAGCAAAAGCATTAACTACGTGTTTCATTGCTTTCCCTAAAAACTTTGTTGCAAGCTCTGGTAAGTGAGCTCCTTTGTTTCGAATCGAAATCATTCCAGTTAAATAGTCATGAACCGCTCCAGCGAATATACATCCAACAACGATCCAAATGAAAGCGACCGGTCCGTAAAGCGCCCCCATGATTGGGCCGAATACAGGTCCAGTACCCGCTATATTTAACAGCTGAATTAATGAATTTTTCTTTGTACTCATTGGGATATAGTCTACACCGTCAGCATCTACATAAGCTGGAGTAGCGCGTTCTTCCTTCACACCGAATACTTTTTCAATGTATTTACCATACGTAAAGTATCCGACGACTAACAAAACTATACTCACTAAAAATGTAATCATCTTATTTCCCCCTTTTTTTCCTTTATTAAAAATATGAATGCGTTTACATTCATTATAGTAGATAAATAGAGTTCTAGAAGGTTATAAGATTAAAAGGTAGCAATTTGACGATAACGTGTCAATTTTGTGAACTAAAACGCAAAATTTCTACCTTTCATTTTTAGATTTCCAATTCAGCTCTTAACGCTTTTACATAATTTCTACTTACTGAAAGCTGTTCTTCCCTTCCTTCGATTTCTAATTGATAAGCACCGTTAAACCACGGGGTAAGTCTTGTGACATATTTTAAATTAACGAGGAAGCTTTTATGAATCCGGAAGAAACCGAATGATTCGAGCCTGCTTTCCAAATCTTTAAGTTGTGTTTTTGAGTCATACTCCCCCAATTGTGTCACAAGCTTTGTAAGCTTTTCATCTCTCACAATATATAAAATGTCCATTGGATCAAGATAGATAATCTCACCGCTTGAATCAACGGCCAATTTCCCCGTATGTTTACCTTTTTCCTTTTCCTCCGGTGTATGAAGGTGTTTTACAATTCGCTTGACCGTTTCCTCAAGTTGGTCTTCATCAAAGGGTTTTAATAAGTAGTCGATCGCATTAAAACGAAATGCTTCCACAGCAAACTCCGGGTAGGCCGTTGCAAACACAATCAGTGGCTGCTTTTTCAATTCCAACAGGGCTTTTGCAGCGTCCATCCCATTAACCTTAGGCATTTCAACATCTAAAAAGACAACATCTGGTTGGAGTTGGATTGCCTTTAAAATCGCAGACTCACCTGAATCAGCTTCTCCAACTATTTGAATGGTTGGATTGGTCTCCAATAGATGAGATAGTTCATCACGACTATATAGTTCATCATCGACAATAAGGGTTTTGATTTTTGCTTCCATTTTAAATAGCCTCCGATAGTGGAATTGAAAAAGCAATCTCCGTTCCTTTATTTTCTTCACTTTTAATGGCTAAAGCGGATTTTTCACCGAACAGCATTGTAAGCCTTCTATTAACATTATACAATGCAACACCACTGCCTTTTTCTGATTTGATTGGAGTAATGCAAATTTCCCTAGCACGTTCTTCCTTCATTCCCTTTCCATTATCTTCAACTTTTACGTAAACACAGTCTTTCTCTTTTTGAATCGAAATAATCACATGGAAATCCCCATCTCGATTCTTCATCCCATGCTTGATTGCATTTTCAACAATCGGCTGGAGGGTAAGTGGTGGGATAAGCTGAAATAAAGCAGCTTCCTCAACCTTATAAAACACCTTTAATTTATCTACAAATCTTGTTCCCTCTATTTCCAAATAGGCCTTCACCTGCCTTAGCTCCTGCTCCAAGGTTGTTATATTTTGTGTTGTAACAGATAGGTTTTGACGTAAGAAATGGGACAGGGAAACGAGTAGTTTCCTCGCTTTTGTTGGGTCTCTTCTTATTAAAGAAAGAATTGTGTTCAGGGTGTTAAAAAGAAAATGCGGACTAATTTGGGCTTGAAGCACCTTGATTTCTGCTTCTTTTGCTAGTTGAAACGCTTTATCAGCTTCCGCAATTTCGAGCTGATTACTTAAAAGGGAGCTCAAACCTGAAATAAGCTCCGTGACTACAGGTGTTATTTCTTTTTCAGAACGAAAGTAGAATTTAAGCGTCCCGATGGTTTCTTCTCTACGTTTCAATGGAGCGATTACAGCTGCACCAAGTGGGCAGTCCTCATAACGACATTGAATCATCTTCTTGTTAGCGATTACAATTTTCCCGTTCTGAATAACATCCATTGTAATTTGCGTTTGGATTGACATTTGCGTACGATGATGGTCATGTCCAAGGCCAATATGGGCAAGTATTTCATGTGTGTTTGTCATTGAAACAGCCTTTGCTTGGATCTCATCCTGAATAATATGACAAACCGCTTGTGCCGTTTCACGGTTTAACCCATTTCGTAAATACGCAAGTGTCTTATCTGCAATCCGTAGGGTTTTTTGTGCCTGGACCGCACCGACTCGCTCTCCCTCATTGATTACACTCTTAATAATCATGAGGAATAAAGCACAGCCAAGTCCATTTGCAACTATCATTGGAACCCCAATGATTTCAACTAAAGCCCACGCTTTTTCAAAAGGGCGTGAAAACAGCAAAATGACTAGCATTTGAAGCGCTTCTGCTGAGGCTGCAATTAAAAAGGCGGAACTCAGTTTCACATGCTTGTTTTTCTTATAAAAGTAACCTGATATAAAGCCTGCGATAATGGAGGCGAAACCACAGGAAAAAGCAGTAAACCCACCAAGCGTAAAGCGATGAATTCCAGCAATTAGCCCCGCACCTAAACCAACCTTGTAGCCACCTAATAGACCTGCTAACACTACACCAATAACGCGTGAATTTGCTAAAGCTTCGTCAGAAGTTAAACCAGATGCCCATCGGTTAAATTGGAGGCTTTCTGTATTAAGGCTAAGTCCCGTATACGTACCAATAATTCCAAAAAAGCCAAAGAATATAATTGCCACGAGCTTTTGCCACCGATTAAGTTCATCCTGGTACATCATCCCTCTGAAGAATTTCAATCTCGTTAAAATAAAAGCGATCGCAACAATAATGCCTAGGCGCTCTAACATTGTAATTAATAGTTCGAACATAGACATGCTCCTTTTTTGAGACAATGTGTGGGTCATGGGGACAGGTCCCTCGTCCCACCATTAGTGGAATTTTGTGACATGAACCTGTCCCCTGTACCTTCTACTATGCCTCTATTGTAACAATATTTAGAGAGTTCTGGATAGATTTTTAAAAGTGATAGATTGATAGTTTGGTAGAATTTTATGGGAAAAGCCCTTCAAAGGGGATGAAGGGCTTTTTATATTTTTGGGTTGAATTATAATAGTCTTATTTTTTTTAGAAAAGTAAAAAGAACTATATCACGGTTCAAGGTGTATATTACAAATCCTCCACCAAAATATAAGTCGCCTTCACCGGTCCATGAACCCCCACTACAAGGTTCAATTCAATATCAGCAGAGTTACTTGGTCCTGTTATGAAGTTGATAGCCGAAGGAACCTGTTCACCCTTTTTCACTTTTTCGCGGATAAGTTTCGCCGCTTGGGTCATCCGCGGGACAATCGTGCTTTTTGGGACAATTACGATTGAGTGGGTTGGCAGGAAGCTGATGGTTCTTCCACGATTTGGACCACTATATAGCACAACTGTACCTGATTCCGCTAATGTGATTTCGCTAATCGTCATCCCGATATTCGCTTGTTCTGCTTTTGTGATGTTTTCTTTTCCTAAGTTAGGATTCCATTCAAATACTTCTACTTGTTCAGAAGGAAGCTTTTCGTTTAATAAAGATTTAAGACCAAATTGTTCGAAGCGTTTATCCTTCCACGTGATGATTGGACCACTTCCGAATTCTTTTATTTTTTTCTCTAAGTCTTCCGGTAGCTTTGATTTTGATGTTGTGATGAGTTCAGTATGAATTTTTGTACATTGAAGCTTTAAAATTTCGACTAACTCATCCACGGATGCATCCTTTAACACGACTTCCTGTGGGTTATGCTTCCAAACTGGTGGTGCTAACGCTGTTTTTCGCTCACGACCAAGCTGTTTCGCAATTTGGTCGAGGAAGGCATCGCGGTTTTGGATGTTTCCTTTCATTACTATTCGCCTCCTTTTTCTCGGTTTTTAAACCAATCTCTAAATCTTTCTTTATTTGGTGCAGGTAAGTCGCGTACATCGGTCCATTCTTTTAGCATACCGACTCCCTTTGTGATTTTATCACCATGAGTAATTGGCTTAGTTAACGTTGGCGCGAGTTTTGAACCCATTTGGTAAAGAGATGGTGAAGAGGCTCCGAAACCAAATGCCTTCATTAATAGTTTTTCTGAGATAGGCGCACGGCCTTCCCTTTCCACGATGACCTCGCGATGTTTATGAATTAACTGATGAAGTGGAATTTTAACTGGACAAACATCTGTACAAGCGCCACAAAGGGTTGATGCATATGGTAATTCCTTGTGATCATCATAGCCTCCGAGCAATGGCGTTAATACAACCCCAATTGGACCTGGATAAATCGATCCATAGGAATGACCGCCAACATGGCGATATACTGGACAAACATTAATACAAGCAGCACAGCGAATACATTGTAAAACGGATTGGAATTCCGTACCAAGAATATTTGAACGTCCATTATCGACGATAACAAGGTGGAAATCCTCTGGTCCATCGACATCGCCTTCCTCACGAGGACCTGTTAATGTCGTGATATAGCTTGTTAATTTTTGACCGACTGCACTTCTTGTTAACATTCCAACTAGAACTTCCATTTCTTCGAAGGTTGGAACGAGACGCTCCATTCCCATTACAACGACCTGTGTTTTCGGAAGCGCAGCGACAAGATCGGCATTTCCTTCATTGGTTACGAGAGTAATCGAGCCTGTCTCTGCAACCGCGAAGTTACATCCCGTAATCCCCATGTCAGCTTGTAAAAACTCTTGTCGCAATGACTCTCTTGCAAATAAAGCAAGTTCTTCAGGCTTTTCCGAATTCTTATAGTCCATTTTATTCGCAAATACATCGCGAATTTGTTCTTTGTTTTTATGCAAGGCCGGTACAACGATATGGGATGGGGGATCGTGGTCATCCATTTGCAGGATGTATTCGCCAAGGTCGGTTTCGATGACTCGGCAACCCGCTTCCTCAAGCTTTGGATTTAGACTGATTTCTTCAGTCACCATCGATTTTGCTTTAACAATGTTTTTTGCTTCCTTCTTTTTCGCGAGGTCACTAATGTATGTACTTGCTTCTTCAGCGGTTTGGGCAAAGAATACATGCCCGCCTCGGCTTGAAACCTGCTCACTTAATTGATAAAGGTAATAATCTAAATTTTCGAGAACGTGCTGACGGATTTCTTCCCCGTGGTTACGCCATTCCTCCCAATTTCCCAATTCATCCGTAACCGTTTGCTTTCTTCCTTGAATCGTTTCCTGGGCTTTTGATACCGCCCCTCTCATGAAGTCGTTTTGAACTTCCTTTTCAACACGTGTCTTAAATTTTTCATTGCTAGTTTTTAATGCCACTTTTCTCCCCTCCTTTATTTTCGATAGTTTAATACTTCAGCAATATGCAAGACTTTAATCTGTTTTCCAAGGCGGTTGATTCTTCCGCCAATATTCATGAGGCAACCTCCATCTGCTCCAATGAGATAGTCGGCTTCCGTTGTTTCAACGCATTGGACTTTTTCATCCACCATTTTCTCAGAGATTTGCCCCATTTTCACCGAGAAGGTTCCACCAAACCCACAGCAATTTTCCTTGCCTGGAAGCTCTACATATTCAACACCGTCAATATTTTTTAATAGGTTAATAGGTGGTTCTTTCACACCTAATAGTCGCGTCATATGACAGGATGTATGGTAGGTAACCTTCCCTTTAAAAGTTGAACCAACATCTGTCATTCCTAAAACTTCGACAATGAATTGCGTTAATTCATATGTTTTCTTCGCAAGTTCAATTGCTCTTGGTTCCCAAATTGGATCTCCCTTAAAAATATCCTTGTATTCGTGAAACATATTCGCACAAGAGCCTGACGGGCATACAATGTACTCCGCCTTTTCAAAGGTTTCCATCATTTTTTTCATGGCTTTTTTTGTTTCTTCGACATATCCACTATTATAGGCAGGCTGTCCGCAGCAAACCTGACCTTCTGGAAACTCCACTTCACAGCCAAGATGTTCTAGTAGCTCAACTGTCGCTTTCCCCACATTTGTTTGAAACATATCAACAAGACAGGTGGCAAATAAAGTGACCTTCATTTTTGTTTTTCCCCCTTGAATAAAACAAGTAAACAGGTCATCTGATGACCATATTATTAAAAACTATACTACTACTTTTTTCCTTGTGATTAAAGACTATTTTAGAGCTTCCTTAAAAAAATTCCCTAAGGTTTCCTCAACATTAGTAAGATGTGTGAGCATTGTGCTTCGGGCAGCTTCTTCATTTCCTGATACAATCGCTTCATAGATGGCAAGATGTTCATTGTATAATCGCTCTGTTGTTTTTTCTTTTGAAAATAAAGTGATTCTTCTTGTTTCCTTCATCGTTTCTTGCATAAGGTCAGAAACGTGTAATAATAAATTCGTCAACATTGGATTTTGGGTAGCTTCTGATATGGCAAGATGGAACTGCAGATCAGAGGTTTCTCCTATTTCTTCGTTTCCTAAAGCTACCTTCATCCCATTTAGTGCTGTTTCCATCTTTAAAATGTTTTCGGGATTATGTTTTTTCGCTGCGGTTGCCGCTGCCCCAGTTTCAATGATTTTTCGTACTTCGAGAAGGTGCATAACATCCTGTTGATTCATTAACATCGCTGAAGCTAAAGGGAATGCAAGATTTTCTGCTTGAAATTCCTTTACGTATGTTCCTTCGCCTTGGCGCATTTCGATTAAGCCCATCGCTTTTAGTGCCGTTAATGCTTCACGGATGGCAGAACGTCCGACTTGAAAGCTTTCCGCTAGCTGTTGAACGGACTCAAGCTTTGTTCCAGGGGTTAACTCGCCAGACCGAATCGCCTCTTGTAAAGTATCCGCAACCTCTTCATAGATTTTTTTCGGTTTGATTTTTTTGTATTCCATTGATGGACCTCCGTCATATGAATTCATTATGATTATACTTGTATTTAGCAAGAATAGAAAATATGTAAATTTTCAAGTTCAACATGGCTACTGGGGCATCTTGGAGGACAAACATATGACCAATAACTAGTTCAAATTTCTTTCTGAAAATAAAATAGAAAGGAAAGCTTGGCTTTCCTTTCGTAAATAATCCCATTTCCAATAGGGGTTTGATTTAATCTGGTATGTAAGCTACGGTGTACCCCTTAAGCTTTTACCAAAGATTCCTCTTTAACAAATGCATTGGTTAGACGGCCTAATTTTTCAATTTCGACCGTAACCTCATCACCTGGTTGGATGTATACACGTTCCTCGACAGGGAGACCCAATACGACGCCTTCAGGAGTTCCTGTTAGAATTAAATCGCCGGGCTCTAATGTCATGTATTTTGAGATATAACTTACGATTTCTGCACAATTGAAAATCATGTCCGATGTATTAGAATCCTGACGTAGTTCACCATTTACGTATGTTTTCAACGTAAGATCATTTGGATTTCCAACCTCATCAGATGTTACTAGATACGGACCAACTGGACTGAAACCGTCACAAGTTTTTCCTAATAACCATTGATGTGTTCTCATTTGTAAGTCACGTGCGGACAGGTCGTTTACTGTGCAGTAGCCAAATACATGAGAAAGAGCGTCTTCTTCTGACACATCCTTTGTTTTCTTGCCTATTACGATTCCTAGTTCAACCTCGTAATCGAGTTCATTTGTCACATTAGGCACCGCAATTTCACAGTTGTGTCCTGTTAAAGTGTTGTCAAATTTATTAAATAGAATTGGAAATTCTGGGTACGGAGCATTTGTTTCATCGGCATGCTTTTTGTAATTCAAACCAACACAAATAATTTTATGAGGTTTTGTAACCGCAGGACCCCATGTTACTTCATTTTCATCGTACGCCACAACGCGATCGTCTTGTACTGCGTTCATTAGTTTTTCTTCGAACCTTTTTATTTCCACATCGTTAAAATTGATAACTTCCATCACATCTGTTGGGATGCCATCCCAGTTATTTTGTGTTGCTGTTGCTTCAATATCAATTAATTTTCCTTCAAGTTGCACCGCTAGCTTTTCATTAATAGTTGCAAATTTCATGATCTATTCCTCCCAAATTAAGCATTTTTCCCAAAAACGGCTCCGCCATCTACATAGAATGGTGATCCCATCACAAATGAAGAATCATCAGAAGCAAGGAATAACGCAGCCTTAGCCACATCATCCGGTCTACCTAAATCTCCACTTAATTGTCTTTTTTTGATATTTCCGATTGCTTCTTCTGGATTATCATAACTTGTTCGTAAATAATCCTCTACGAATGGTGTCATGATTGTACCTGGAAGTAGCGCGTTAACACGAATGTTGTAAGGAGCATAATCGACTTGCATAGATTTTGACATTGCAAGTACAGCTCCCTTTGTTGCCGCATAAGCAGCACGTTTTGCTAATCCAATTTCCGCAACGCATGATGACATATTAATGATTGAACCGCTTTGCTGTTTCATCATAAAAGGAGCCGTATATTTGGAAACGAGATAGACACCGTTTACATTTACTTGCATAATTCGATTCCATGCATCAGGCTCAACTTCGTCTAATCTTCCTACATTGCTGATTCCAGCGTTATTAAATAACACATCAATTCTTCCATTTTTTTCGACAATTACTGAAATGACATTCTCTACTTCTGTCGGGTTTGTCACATCTACCTGATAAAATGCTGCCTTCCCACCATTATTTTCAATTTCAGCGACAGTTTGTTGACCATTTTCGATATTTACATCGAGAACATTTACCGTTGCGCCTTCTTTTCCAAATAAGAGTGCTGTTTCTTTCCCAATTCCACTTCCAGCGCCTGTTATAATTGCAACCTTATTTTGTAGTCTCACAATGTAACCTCCACTTCAATGACTTCCTTCTATTAAAGACTGATGCTGATTCTACTTATACTGAATTCTTGATGGCCTAAAAATTCAGCTTTCGTCAACTCTCCATTTGCCACATTAACGATTGTTTCAAGAATTCGGCTACCTGCTTCGTCTAACGTTTCGTTCCCTTTCATAACTGGACTAGTGTCGACATCAATATTGTCTTCCATCTTTTTTGCTGTTAACTCATTGCCCGTAATTTTGATGACTGGAATAATTGGGTTTCCAGTTGGTGTCCCTCTTCCTGTTGTAAAACAAACCATATGTACGCCTGCAGCAGCCATGCCAGAAACGCACTCAATATCATTACCTGGAGAGTCCATGAAATAATAGCCCTTACCTGGAATTTGATCTGCAAATGGAATAACATCCTTCAATGGGCTTGTTCCAGCCTTACTAATACAACCAAGTGATTTTTCTTCAATGGTCGATAAACCACCTTCGATATTACCTGGGCTAGGATTTCCGCCTCGCATATCCGCTCCGATGCGCTCAACTTCTTTTTCAAATTTTTCAACCGCCATATAGACTTTCTTTGCGACTTCTTCATTGATTGCTGTTTCAGCCACAATATGTTCAGCACCAATGATTTCAGTTGTTTCTCCCATCACTATTGTGCCGCCTTGTGCGGTGAGCAAATCAGATGTTTTTCCTAACGCCGGGTTACTACATAGTCCTGAAGTTGAATCTGAGCCGCCACATTTTACTCCAACTATTAATTCTGATAGAGGTACATCCTCAGTCGGACTATTTTCAATTTCTTTATATAATTTCTTTAGGATTTCTGAGCCTTTTTGAATCGCTTTTATTGAACCGCCGACATCTTGAATATCGATCCATTCAACTGGCTTTCCTGTTTCTTCTATGATTTCCTTCTGTAATTCACTAGCGTCAATAACTTCACAGCCTAAGCTTACTAATAAAACGGCACCGACATTTGGGTTTTTTCCCATACCTGCAAGTAGCTTATGAGTACGTTCTTTGTCTTCACCAATTTGGCTGCAGCCATGCTGATGTGGAATCGCTACGGATTCAGGTACAGATTGTTGAATTCGATTTGATACGTGATTTGCACACACAACTGTCGGGATAATAAGTAAATGATTACGGATGCCAATTTTCCCATTTTGTCGACGATATCCCTTAATAAGAGTGCTCATTCGTTTCCACTCCTTTCGCTTTATCTCCTCTGCCTCGAATTCCTTCAATGTTATGTACATGGACATGCTCTCCAGGTGAAATATCAGCACTTGCTGCACCAATGACTTGCCCATACTTCACAACATTTTCTCCTTTTGAAATTGGCTTAATCGCAATTTTATGGCCAAAAGGTATTGCTTGTTTTAAAATCAATTCTTCCTTTTTTCCGTTATACATGAATTGTGCAACACCACCGGACACGGTTTCTTGTAGAAGTGTAGCAACATTATCAATCTCGGACATAACAATACTATTGATTTCTTGTACGAATTTGTCCATGTCATCATACCTTTCCATAAAATTATTAAATCGGTCATCATGCAAGAACATTGTCTCTAATCTAGTTCAATTAATACTTTATTCGTATTGTACATTTTTGCTTGGAAGTACTCTGCTACTTTTCCAAATGGAATTTTATGTGTGATATAAGTGTCTATATCAACATTTCCTTGATTCATACAATCAATGACATAATTGAAGTCTTCAATCGTTGCATTTCTGCTTCCCATCAAAGTTAATTCTTTTGCGTGAAAATCCGGGTCATTGAAAGTTATTTGATCCTTCACAAGGCCCACATAGATTAGTTTTCCACCATGCGAGACGTAATTGAAGGCATTCATCATAGAATGCTTATTTCCAGTTGCATCTAGGACAATTGTGGGTAAGTAACCTTCATTAATAGTCATGAGTTCTTTAACAAGATCAACATCATTTTCGGCCACCAACACACGATCACAACCGGTCCATTCTCTAGCAAAAGCTAAGCGCTCTTTACTGATATCCATTATGGTTGTTTTCGCCCCCTGGAGTTTTGCAAACCTTGCAGTACCAAGCCCAATTGGACCCGCTCCAATAATCAGTACACTTTCCCCTTTTTGAATCTGAGCTCTTCTTACAGCATGAGCCCCAATACTTAAAGGTTCGATGATGGCTGCAGCATCTAATGAAAGTTCATTTACTTTTACAACATGGCTTTCCGGAAGTACAAGATATTCCGTCATACCACCATCTATATGTACACCCGTTACTTGCATTTGGGTACAGCAATTTGTTTTTCCATTCTTACAGGCAATACATTCACCGCAATGCATGTACGGAATAACCGAGACTCGGTCAGCTAAATTAAATTTTTGGACCTTTTCCCCGACTTTTTCCACAATCCCCGAAAGTTCATGACCAAGTACACGTGGATATTGAAAGAAAGGCTGGTTTCCCGCAAACGCATGTAAGTCTGTACCGCAAATTCCAATTCTCTTCACACGAATCATTATATTCTTTTCCCCTAAAGCTGTAGGGACTTCTTGTTCAACCATTATCATATTCCCCGGTTCTTGACAGACAATCGTTTTCATCCTTCGTGACTCCCTTTTAATGAAATAAGGGTCTATTTGAACCTAGACCCTACATCTATTTAAAATAGTGTATTTGGTAGCAACATTGAGATTGCTGGAATAAACGCGATTAACAGTGCTACAATCACCAAGAGTAGTAAAAACGGCCAGCTATGTTTAACAAATTCCTCAATCTTAGTTCCTGTAATTGAACAAGTTGCAAACATAATTGTCCCTAAAGGTGGTGTTAAGGTTCCAATACTAATACAGACAATGAAGAAAATCCCAAAATGAACAGGGTCAATTCCATACTGCATTAGCATCGGCATAAATAACGGTGTTAAGATAATGATTGTGACGTTACCTTCAACAAACATTCCTATGACTAAAAGGAATAAAAGGACTACGATAAAGAACATGATAGTGGAAGAAACATTTCCAACCATAAACTCTGTCATTTTTTGTGGTACCTGTTCTAAAGTAAGGACCCAAGCGAATGCAGAACCTGCTGCAATAATAATTAGAATAGATGCTGCAGTATGAGCCGTTTCTAATAAAGCCTCCATTAACTGTTTTATCTTCATTTCTCGATAGACAACCAATCCAAGTACTAAAGCAAACAATACCGCAAATGCTCCTGCCTCTGTTGCACTAAATATACCAAAGCGAATTCCACCGATGATAATAACAGGTAGAAGAAGGGCTAATAAGGCATCCTTGAAACTAGATAAAAATTCCTTTAATGTGACTTTTTCCCCTTTTTCCGTTTCTAGGTTATGTTTTTTTGCGTAGAAATGAACGTAGATCATAAAAGTTAAACAAAGAAGGAGTCCGGGAATAATACCAGCTAAAAATAATTTACCAATCGAAACATTTCCTACATAACCATACATGATTAGGGCAATTCCCGGTGGAATAATCGGGGTAATTAAAGACGTTGATGCTGTTAACACAGTGGAAAACGACTTTGAATAACCCTTTTTGATCATCTCAGGAACTAGTATTTTTGATTGCATTGCTGCGTCCGCAATGTTCGAACCGCTCAAGCCTCCCATTAGTGTACTAAGAACAACGTTTACTTGAGCAAGACCTCCAGGAAGTGGTCGAGTAACAACTTGAGCAAATCGGAGCATCCTTGAAGTTATACCTGTGTAATTCATAAGAATCCCCGCTGTCATAAAGAAAACAATGGCTAGCAGTGGTACCGATTCCACCCCACCGATCATTCTCTGGATGAGAACCATCATAGAAAAGCTATCCGAGAAATAGAAATAAACTGCCGAAGCTACAATCATAGCAAACGCGATAGGAACATTAATTAAAAATAATACAACTAGTACGATTAACATAAGAGTTAAGGCCATATCATGCTCTCTCCTTTTTCTCTAAGTCTGTTTGGAAAGAACGAATCAGCTTAATTGTAAAATGAATAGCTGTCAACAATCCTCCAATAGGAACAGCAAGATCAATATAGGTGTAACTAATTCCTAATACAGGAGTTACTTTATTGCCAGCTTGAAATGCGAGCTGGAAACCTAAATAGATAAAGATATAAATAAGTACAAAATAAATTGCTGCTGCTCCTATGACTGTGCACACATTACGCATGACTTTAGGCATCTTTTGAATTAAATAATCTACTCCGATATGTCCATCCCTTTTCATTGCCGAACTTACTCCAATAAAAATGAGCCAAATAAAACAGCCAAGTGTTATTTCTTCCGCCCATGAAATAGGATCATTTAATACAAAGCGGCAAAAAACATTGATAATCGTTAAGAACGAAATTAGCGATATAGCGAAAACAGACATAATATCATCAATTGGGTAAAACCATTTTTTCGGCATAATCTGTCCCTCCTGTTTTCCCGAGTTATGTTTAAAATGCTATGTAAAAAAGAGATTAATAAACTTTAGTTTTTAAAGAAAAATTATTAATCCATTCTGAGAAAGTAGGTAAAACCTTTTCTCAGAATGGAATTTTACTAGGATGGGTTGTTTTCTAGCAATTCTACAATTCTATCGTATAAACCTGGAGTCCATTCTGAAAACTCTGCATATACGCTTTGAACTTTTTCTTTAAACTGGTCTACATTAACTTCGTGTACTTCTACGCCTTGCTTTTTAAATTCCTCTAAGACGCTATTAGTTTGTTCTTCTAGTACTCCTCTTGCATATTCTCCAGCCTCATCACCTGTTTCTTCAAGAAGTTGTACAACATCTTCAGGTAGTGTATCGATGAAACTCTTTCCTGCAACCCACGTTGTTATAAACTTTTGATGACCTGAAAGTGTTAGATGTTTTGAGACTTCATGTGCCTTTACCCCTTCAAGTACTGGAAGGGGATTTTCAGCACCATCAATAAGTCCTTGTTGAAGGGAAGTATATAAATCCCCTAACGGTGTTGGAGTTGGTGTAGCCCCTAATGCCGCAAATGTAGCAATCGACATTTGGTTGTTTGGTACACGGATTTTCATTCCCTTTAAGTCGTCTGGTGATAAAACTGGTTTAGTCGTTAACAGTTGACGTTCACCGTATACAGTATTCGTTGTAACAATATGAATTCCTTTCTCGTTTAAGGCTTCATGTAATTCATTAAACCAGTCAGTTGTTGTTAAATATAACAAGTCATCAATGCTATCTGTAATATACGGAGCGGTCATAATTCCAGCATCTGGTACATAGTCCATTAAGAAGTCATATCCTGCCATAACAATCACATTATTTCCCATAGTTGCTTGTTCGAGAACATCCTTTTCAGATCCTAATTGGGAACTTGGATAAAGTTTTAATTCAATTTTCCCATTACTCTTTTCTTCAACTAATTCCTTCCATTTTTTTGCTAATAGGTCAATCGGTTCTCCAGGCTGATTTCCATGGGCAACATTGATTGAAATTTTTTCATCATTGCCTTTTCCAGATGAAGTGGAACTTGAACCTGATGAGCATGCAGATAAAAAGGCTACCAACATTGCAATCAATAAAACAGACATCCATTTTTGACTTCTCTTCATACTATTACCCCTTTTTTTCTTATAATTTATTCTCAAACGGATTTACTTACAATCCAGTTGATTCCATTAAACAACTTCTTTTTAATAGATTAGAAGGTTGGACCTATTCTCCAGATGCCAAAGTCATGTTGTTTTAATATTTCAGCTTTTGTTAGTTTGCCAGAACTGACTAATGCAATTTCATCAAATATTCTCTTTCCAACCTCTTGTACAGTTTCTTTCCCTTCAATAATCGTACCCGCATTTAGGTCCATATTGTCACGCATTCTTTCAAACATACCTGTGTTTGTCGAAATTTTAATAACGGGAGCAATTGGTGAACCTGTCGGTGTTCCTCTTCCGCTTGTAAATAGAACCACTTGAGCGCCACCGGCAACCATTCCAGTTAATTGTTCAATATCATGTCCAGGTGTATCCATCCAAACTAACCCTTTTTCAGTTGGTTCTTCTGCATAATCAATTAATTCTTTTAACTCGCTAGTCCCAGCTTTATTAGCTGCTCCTAGAGATTTTTCTTCTAAGGAACTTAATCCTCCTTCAATATTTCCAGGACTTGGATTTCCAGTTCTGATATCTACACCCATGAAAATGGAGCGATTCTCCATTGCCTCGATGACCTCATATACCCGCTTTGCCACTCTGTCGTTTGCGGCGCGTTTCGCCAGTAGATGCTCAGCTCCAATTAATTCGGTGGTTTCTGCTAAAATGGAAGTTCCACCTCTTTCAACAATCAGATCACTAACCGCACCTACAGCTGGATTGGCCGATAAACCTGAACAGGCATCAGATCCTCCACATTCTGTGCCAATGATCAATTCACTGAAATCACATAATTCCCTCATTTGAGCAGAGGCTTCCTGAACAAGTTCAGCGGCTGCTTGTGCTCCCTTTGCGATTGTAGTTAAAGTTCCACCATGATCTTGAATCGAGATGGTTACTACCGGTTTTCCTGACTTGGCAATTTCCGCCGCGACACTTCTTGCTTGGTGTGTTTCGCAACCTAATCCTAAAACAACAACTCCATAAACATTTGGGTTTTTCCCTAAACCAACGTAAGTTCGAAATGTTTGGTCATAATCGATTCCAACTTGTGCACAGCCATGTTGGTGAATGAAAGTCACCGTCCCATGAACAAGTTCTGTAATTCTTTGAGCTGTTTGTGTTGCACAGGTAATTGTAGGCAAGATTAAAACGTGATTTCGTACTCCTACCTTTCCATCTGGTCGTCGATATCCTAAAAATTTTCCTTCTTTAGTTAGTTCCAATTTGGTCACCTCTTCCTCGTGTTCCTTCAAGATTGTGAACATGAACATGTTCACCTTCCGCAATATCCCTAATGGCTCTGCCAATAACTTCTCCATACTTTAAAATGGTTTCTCCTTCTCGGATCGCCTTCACAGCAAATTTATGACCAAAAAGGATTTTATCTTTTAAAATAATCTTCTTTGATATTTCAGATGTTAATTCAATCTCTACCTCCTCGTTTTGGGGTATATCTTGTAAAGAAACTGCAACACTGTCTATCGGTTGCATGACTAATGTTCGATATTTTTTATCAACCAATCTCACTCATCCTCCTATTAGAGGTATTTTCGTTTTATAATTGTTTCAAAGACTACAAGTACTTTTTCTTCAAACATATGATGGTAGTACCACGAAACACCAAAAAATGACGTAGTTTATTAAATTGTCTTTCCCCCTTTATGGATTCTACTTCTCAAGACTGTTAATAAACCGCTTACATACAAACTTAATAATAAAAATATCACTGGGTGGTAGTACCAGTAATAAGATGTTACCACGTAACTTTTCTGTTTTCAATAAATTTTCTAATTCTTTTTAAAATTAAATTTAGTTTTTATAAACCCTGTCCCTGTCTATCAAACCCTTTATACAAATTCATTTCTTGCTTTTCTTATCAACTATTTTACAGACTTAATAAATTGCAAGATTTATTCCAAATCATTTATATTTTTTTCTAGCATATTTTATGGTATTCTGGTAGCACCAAAAAAATTATTCACTAAGGGTGGTGTAGATGGTAAAAATCAATCCTATAAAACGAGTGACTTTAACGGAGCAAATTCTAGAGCAAGTAGCTTCATGGATTACTTCAAATGAATTAAAACCCGGAGATAAGCTTCCAAACGAACGATTATTGGCAGAAGAATTCCAAGTAAATAGAGGTCGGATACGTGAGTCTCTAAGAGCGCTTGCACTCATTGGCATGATCACGATTAAACCTGGGGAAGGTAGTTTTGTTAGTGGTAAAGAATCAATGCTTCCTGCCGAGACTATTCTTTGGATGTATCATAACGAGGTAAATAATTTGGAGGAAGTCTATGCTGCAAGGAAATTAATCGAATCTGAAGTTTATATAGAAGCTGCCGAACGTATGACTGAAGATGAGATTAAAGTTTTAGATGAAATTATGGTAGATTTGAAAAAGACACCAAAAAATGACAAGGACGAATTTCAACGTTTATTAGATGATTTTGATCTATATATGGGCTCATGTAGCGGTAATAAAATCTATAACAAGTTAATGCAGACCATTGTTCATCTTCGAAACCAATCAATGCTCAAAATTTTAAATGTCCCTGGGGCACAGGAGAACAGTCTCAATTCCCGGATAAAATTAATCAAGGCCATCAAAGAACGAAACCATGAAAAGGTAAGAGAAGCCATTGAACTAAACTTTTCCGGAGCCAAAAAATTTTATAAACAAACCAAATAGAATTCAAATAAATTAGGTCTAAACCGATTGGTTTAGACCTTTTTTTATGTCTTTTGTTCCGAAATGATTATTGCAATATTCATAAAATGATGATAAGTTTTATGTGGTAGTACCAGAGTACCTGACTAAAATAAAGAATTGGTCGAAGCGTTCCAATTCATCGAAGCACTGTTGAGTAAGGCATTAGTTACCTATAATTCATCTTAAGAACATAAAGTCACTTTAAAAAAATTACAATATTACCAAGCACACCGATTATACAAATACTACAAAGAAGATTAGGGGGACCTTATGAAAATTATTCGATTTGAACAAAAAAATGAAGAGAAAACTACACTTGCAGTCGTAACTCAAGAAGGCAATATTTACTCACTTCCATTTAGCGATTTGATGAAGCTGGTTGAAGCAGCAAAAAACAAAAATGTAAAAACAACAGAATTGATTCAGACAATCATTGAAGATAGTTTGCCATTAAAGGAGCGCCTTGAAGAGTTAAACCTTCAGGTACCAGTTGAGGCCCCAGAAGTATGGGCATCTGGTGTAACCTATAAAAAGAGTAGAGAAGCACGTAACTATGAAGCGACGGACGGGAAACTAGATCGTGAAACTTTTTACGACAAGGTTTATGATGCAGAGCGTCCAGAAATCTTTTTTAAGTCAACAAAAGAACGAACAATTGGACCTAATAGAGATCTTTATTTAAGAAGTGACTCAAACTGGCAGATTCCAGAACCAGAACTTGGACTTGTTCTTAATAGTGAGGGAGAAATTATCGGCTATACAATTGGAAATGATTTAAGTTGCCGTGATATTGAAGGAGAAAACCCTCTTTATTTACCGCAAGCTAAGATGTGGGCACGATCTTGTTCGATAGGACCTGCGGTTTTATTAGCTGATTCTGTTGAAGATCCATATCAATTTAATATAATTTGCCGGATCTATCATCAAGAGGAACTTGTGTTTGAAGGCTCTGCTAGTACAAGTCAATTAAATCGCAGATTTGATGAGCTTGTTTCATATTTGAAGAAAGATAATATTATTTTCCCTGGTAATGTCCTACTTACTGGAACATGTATTGTTCCTCCAAATGAGTTCACCCTATCTGATGGGGACCGGATTGATATTGAAATCTCTGGGATTGGCATCTTATCTAATATCGTCAAAAATCAAGTTGCGACAAAAATAGTGAATGAATAGATAAATAGATAATCTCTTAAGGAGGATTTTGTAATGACAACTCAAACTGAAACAAAAATATTTTTAAACTTTGTAAATGGTTTATGGATTGAATCAGAGAATACTGAAACGGTAGCAAGTATCAACCCTGCCAACAAAAGTGAAATTGTCGGATACGTACAGAAGTCTACGATTAGAGATGTAAATACAGCAGTTGAAGCGGCGAAGAAAGCACAAAAGTCATGGAGTAAACTAGCAGGTGCTGACCGAGGAAAATACTTATTTAAAGTGGCCGATATTCTTGAATCACGTCTTGATGATATTGCAGAAACAATGACACGAGAGATGGGAAAGACTCTTCCAGAGGCAAAAGGTGAAACTGCCCGTGGTGTAGCAATTTTACGCTATTATGCTGGTGAAGGCATGCGTAGGGTTGGCGATGTAATCCCTTCATCTGAAGCTGGGGCACTGATGTTTACTACTCGTGCACCTCTTGGTGTTGTTGGTGTTATTACTCCATGGAATTTCCCAGTAGCGATACCGATTTGGAAAATGGCTCCTGCATTAATTTACGGAAATACGGTTGTGATCAAGCCTGCACTTGAAACAGCAGTAACAGCGGCAAAAGTTATTGAATGCTTTGCTGACGCTGGCTTACCGGAAGGCGTTGTAAATTTGGTGGTTGGCTCTGGTTCCGTCGTCGGACAACAGCTAGTCGATCATCCAGATGTCAATGGGATTACCTTTACTGGATCGGATGCTGTTGGAAGACTTGTTGGGCAAGGGGCATTATCACGCGGAGCAAAGTACCAGCTAGAAATGGGTGGTAAAAATCCAGTTATTGTGGCTGAAGACGCAGATTTAGATTTAGCCATTGAGGCAACAATCAGTGGCGGCCTTCGGTCTACTGGACAAAAATGTACGGCAACAAGCCGTGTCCTGGTGCATAAGGATATCTATGATGAATTTAGAGAAAAACTAGTAAAAAAAGTGAAAGAAATCAAATTAGGAAATGGAATCGAAGATGGTATATGGATGGGACCATGTGCTAGCGAAAGCCAACTTAATACTGTCTTATCCTATATTGAAAAAGGAAAAGCGGAAGGTGCCAAGCTTCTTTGCGGCGGTAACCGTTATTTAGATAATGGATGTAACAATGGTTTCTTTGTTGAACCTACAGTATTTGAAGTAAATAATCATGAGTTGACGTTAACTCAGGAAGAAATCTTTGGTCCAGTCCTAGCATTAATGAAAGTGGAGACATTCGAAGAGGCTCTGAACATTGCTAATGATGTGAAGTTCGGATTAAGTGCGTCGGTCTTTACGAACAATATTCAAAAAATGCTACATTTTATCGAAGATATGGACGCAGGTCTTGTTCGTGTAAATGCTGAAAGCGCTGGAGTTGAATTACAGGCTCCTTTTGGTGGTATGAAACAATCAAGTTCCCACTCCAGAGAACAAGGTCAGGCAGCAATTGAGTTCTTTACATCCATTAAAACTGTGTTTATTAAAGGGTCATAATACATAAAAAACTAGGTCTATCACTTGGGATTTTCCCCACTTCTTAGGATTTCCATATGATGTCTCCATTGATTCAAACATAAAAAAGCAACGCTTCACAAGTTGAACGTTGCTTTTTCATGATTCTATCGTACTGTCTTCAATGCTTTACCCCAAGAAACGACTTGGTCTAAAAGCATGTTCATATTATCGTCGTGAATATTCTGTGGTTTAAAATCAGTTCCATTTTCAAAGTCTAGGAAGAGTGATAATGTTGGATGGGTGCGAACATCTGCAATGTTTAATTCACCACAGATACCACGGAGATGTTCAGCTGCTCGAGCACCTCCGGTTGAACCATAGCTAACAATTCCAGCGGATTTGTTGTACCAAGCTTCACGGGCCGAATCGAGCGCATTTTTTAATGCTCCTGTTATACTGTGATTGTATTCAGCGACAACAAATATAAATCCGTCGAGATTTGCTAATTTTTCATTCCATTTCGCAATTCCAGGTGAATCTCCAGTTCCTAAAAACGGTAAATCATAATCTTTAATGTCTACAATTTCGTAATTCGCATTCCCTTTCTTGTCACCATACCCCTTTACCCATTCTCCGACCTGTGGACTTACGCGTCCTTCACGAGTACTTCCTAAAATAATCCCTATATTTAATTTTTCATCAGTCATTCTTGGTTCCTCCATTGCTTTGTTTTTGCCAAACAGTTTGTCTAAAAAGCCCATACTTAACACCACCTATGTAGTTAAGAAAAGCATTACAATATTAATTTCCCTAGACCATATGAACTTTATTCTTCCATTTTTATGTAGGATTTAGAATTCGTTGTAAAAACTGTTTTGTCCGCTCTTCCTTTGGTTTTTTCAATACTTCATCAGGAGTTCCTTGTTCGATGATGTACCCCCCATCCATAAACAGGACTTTGTCGGATACTTCTCCTGCAAATTGAATTTCATGAGTCACAATGATCATTGTCCAGTTTTCGGTTGCTAAGTCCTTCATTACCTTTAAAACTTCTCCGATTAGTTCAGGGTCTAATGCTGAGGTTGGTTCATCAAATAAAATCAATTCAGGTTTTAGGGCTAATGCCCTTGCGATCCCAACCCGTTGCTGCTGTCCACCTGAAAGTTGGTGGGGAAATAAATTCATTTTCTCCTTTAATCCGACCTTTTCTAGCAGTTCCTCTGCTTCAGTTCTTGCCTCGGTTTTATGTCGTTTTTGAACAATAACAGGACCTTCCATTACATTTTGAAGAGCTGTTTTATGTGGAAAAAGGTTGTAGGATTGAAAAACCATCCCTGATTTTCTACTTAACCGGGTTCTATCCTGTTTACTCATTTTTTCAGAAAAATTAAGCGAAAACCCATCTTCGAACTGAAAAATCCCTTTATCCGGTTGCTCTAACCCATTAAAACAACGGAGCATTGTTGTTTTTCCGGAACCGGACGGACCGATAATGGAAACTACTTCTCCTTTTCCTACACTGATTTCGATATTTTTTAATACTTCATTTTCACCAAATGATTTAGCCAAGCCTTTTACCGTTAAAAACATACCCTCACCTCTTTACCCCGCATTAATGGGCAGTAAGCCCCCCTCTAGAGAAGGTTATGTGGGTGATAGACTGCCCGTAAAGCCCGATTAAATGAACAAAGACTATAATAAGATTGCCACTTCCTGTGGCAACGTCTTTGTGACCCACATCCTGTGGCCTCAACTAACCATCAGTAGGGGATGAAGAAACCCCCAACTGATATAAATTTCACTTTACCTTGCCACATAACGGTCTAATCTTCGTTCTAGCCCTGCTTGGACTAGGGATAAGATAAAACAAATGACCCAATAAATCAGGGCCGCTTCCACATACAATAGAAGGAAATCGTATGTCCTTGCTGCGATCTCCTGTGCCTTACGGAATAATTCTGCAACTAAAACTAGTGAAGCTAGGGATGTGTCTTTTACCAGACTGATAAATGAATTGGACAACGGAGGTACCGAGACCCTTGTCGCCTGTGGAAGAATAATCCGCCTTAGCGCTGTCCATCTTGTCATTCCAATCGTAAATGCCGCTTCCCATTGACCCTTTGGAATCGATAGAATGGATGCGCGAATAATTTCAGATGCATAAGCACCAACATTTAAAATAAAGGCGATTGCTGCACTCGGGAAAGGGTCAATATTCACCCCGATATTGGGTAGTCCGTAAAAAATAATAAATAATTGCACAAGTAAAGGTGTTCCGCGAATTGCTGAAACATAGATAATAGCAGGAGCCTGGACAAGTCTTGATTTCGACAATCGCATCATCGCTGTGAACAAAGCAAGTATAAGTCCACCGATAAAAGAAATAAGGGTGAGTGGAATCGTATATTGAATTGCACCTGAAAGCATGGAAGGAAGGGAGTTCATGAATAGCTCCCATCCCTCCATATTTGCAGTAATTGTTAATAGTAGGCTATTTTGTAGAAACATCTTCACCAAACCATTCCTGGGAGATTTTAGCTAAAGTTCCGTCATCCCTCATTGCAGACAATTGTTCATTAATAGCTTTCACCAAATCTTCATTACCCTTATTAAAGGTAAAGGCCATCTCTGAAACATCTTCTGAGCTAGCTGCAATTTTAATATCCTTATCACCCTGTGATTTGATATAATCAAGGACTGCGAGTTTATCATTAACGGTCGCCTCCGCTCGTCCTTGCTTGATTAATTGAATCGACTGGGCAAGCCCTTCTACACCAACTATTTCAGCACCATTTTCTTGGGCGATTGCACCGTAATTACTCGTCAAGGATTGCGCCGCTTTTCTTCCTTTTAAGTCCGCAAATGTCGTAATGTCACTATTATCCTTTGGAACAACAAGGACAGCTGATGAGTATGTATACGGTTCTGAAAAATCATAATTGGCTAAACGGTCCTCGTTAATTCCCACTTGGTTTGCAATTAAATCAAAACGTTTTGAATTAAGACCCGCAAACATCGAATCCCATTGGGTCTCCATAAATTCCACTTTAAGGTCCATCCGCTTTGCAACTTCTCTAATTACTTCCACGTCATAGCCTGTTAATTGATCCTCTTCATTATGGAAGGTATAAGGTGCATACGTACCTTCTGTTCCTACAGTTAAAACACCTTTGTCCTTGATTTCATCAAACAATGTGCCCGTTTGTGCCGCATTGTTGTTTTCTTCATTATTAGCATTGTTATCTTCATCCGTGCCACCGCACCCTGCTAGGACAAAGGATATTGTAAATAAAATCGAAAAAAGAAAAAGTAATTTCTTCATTGTTAGTACCCCCAGTTTAATAAATTTGTGTTTCTACTTACTAGTAGATTTTACAAGTTTACCTATTCTCATTCACTGGGTGGGTAAGATAAAAAAGAAGCCAGCACGAATCCGCTGACTCCACTCTCATTTATGCTATCACTAGTTTCTCTACTTGTTTCACTACATTTTCAACAGTGAATCCAAATTCTTCGATTAGTTTATCTCCGTTTCCAGATGCACCGAAGGTATCAACCGATAAGATGATTCCATTTTCTCCGACATATTTATGCCAGCCCATTGATGATGCCATTTCAACAGCGACCCTTGCCTTTACATTTACAGGTAGTACACTCGCTTTGTATGCTTCATCTTGTTTTTCAAAGCGATCCCAGGAAGGCATACTGATAACATTGACGTCTATGCCTTTTGCTTTTAGTTCTGTTTGAGCGCGAACAGCAAGCTGTACCTCTGAACCGGTAGCAAGTAGTAATGCATCAGGGACTTCTTTCTCCCCTTTACTAACAACATAAGCTCCAAATTTTACACCATCATAGGCTTTCTCATTTGTTCCTTCAAGGGTAGGAAGATTTTGTCTCGTTAACACGAGTGCTGTTGGCTGATTCTTACTTTCAACAGCTAAGCGCCACGCAGCTTGCACTTCGTTACCATCAGCCGGACGTATTACAGATAGATTTGGAATTGAACGTAACCCAGCAAGCTGTTCAACCGGTTCATGTGTCGGGCCATCTTCCCCTACCGCAATTGAATCATGTGTTAACACATAAGTAACCGGTGTATTCATTAATGCAGATAAGCGGATTGCTGGTTTTAAATAGTCACTAAATACGAAGAAGGTTCCTCCGAATACTTTAACCCCACCGTGAAGGGCCATTCCATTTAATGCTGCTCCCATTGCAAATTCACGAACACCAAACCAAATATTGCGTCCTGCAAAATGAGTTGGTGTGAAGTCATCCTCAGAAGTAATCGTGGTTTTGTTGGATCCGGCTAAATCGGCACTTCCGCCGATAAAATATGGAACAGCTTTGGCAATCGCATTTAAGATTTTTCCAGAAGATGCACGAGTTGCTAGCGTATCGATTCCTGGTGTGAATTGAGGTAGATTTTGCTCCCAGCCTTCAGGTAGCTCGCCTTGGATTGCTCTTTCTAGCTCGACCGCATCTTTAGGATTTTCACCTTTATAAGCTGCAAATAATTCATTCCATCTCTCTTCTCCAGCAATGCCAGGTTCAACAATCTTTTCTTTAAAATCATTATATACTTCTGTTGGAACTTCGAAATCCGCGTAATTCCAATTAAATGATTGTTTTACTAAATGAATTTCATCTTTACCAAGTGGTGCTCCATGTGCATCCGAAGAGCCCGCTTTATTTGGTGAACCATAGCCAATTACAGTTTTGATTTCTATTAAGGTTGGTTTGCTCGTATTGTTTCTTGCTTGTTGAATAGCATCTCGAATGGCATCTAAATCATTGCCATCTTCAACGCGTATAACCTGCCAGCCATAGGCTATAAAACGTTCTTCGGTACTGTCAGAAAAGGAACGATTTAGATCTCCATCTAACGAAATATCATTTGAATCATATAAAACGACTAGCTTACCGAGTTTTAAATGACCTGCTAATGATGCCGCTTCATGAGAAATTCCCTCCATCAAGTCACCATCGCCAACAAGGGCATATGTATAGTGGTCAATGATCGAAAAATTTTCCTTATTGTATTTAGCTGCTAAAAACCGCTCTGCCATTGCCATTCCAACTGACATCGCAATCCCTTGTCCAAGTGGTCCAGTTGTCGCTTCTACACCATCTGTATGATGAACCTCTGGATGTCCTGGTGTTTTTGAACCAAATTGACGGAAGTTTTTTAAATCATCAATAGTCACATTGTAGCCAGAGAGGTGTAAAAGACTATATAAAAGAGCGGAACCATGACCAGCAGATAAAACAAAGCGATCACGATCAAACCAGTTTGAATTTTTAGGGTTATGCTTTAAAAAGTCCGTCCAAAGTACGTATGCCATTGGCGCTGCACCCATTGGTAATCCGGGATGCCCTGAGTTTGCTTTTTCAATCATATCAATCGATAACGTACGAATGGCATTTACCGATAATTGATCAACTGAAACTGTTTTTACCATTATCGTTACCTCCTTTTGGGACATGGGGACAGGTCCCTTGTCCCAGTTTATTGATTTATGGGACAAGGAACCTGTCCCTCTGACCCAGATGCACTGTTTCGGTACATCTTAAGTTTTGATCATTGCCATTAATCATGATAGAGTGGGTGATGATTTTGTTTTCATCTCGTTTGATTCCATTGAGAAGCATATTACTTGTGATACCTGTTGCAACGAATGCACAATCGTTGGTTGCAACTAATTGTTCAAGTTTCAATACTTTATTAATATCTTCAATCCCCATAATTCTACATCTTTCGAGCTCTTCATCTGTTCTTGGAAGAAGTCGAGCCTGCATTTCTCCGCCTAAGCCTCTAATACCAACAGCCGCTAATACACCTTCAGGAGCGCCTCCAATTCCAATAAACAAATCAGCGTGCAATGATTCAATACAAGTAGAAATCGCTGGAATAACATCCCCATCTTCAAATAAATATGTTTTTGCACCTAAACCCCGAACAATATCAATCCATTCCTGATGTCTGCCCCGATCCTGGATAATGACGGTTAGCTCATGTACTTTCTTTCCTAACGCCTTTGCAACCGCATACAAATTTTCTTCAAGTGGCGCATTTATATCGATTTTTCCTGCTGCTTTTGGACCAACTGCGATTTTTTCCATGTACATATCTGGTGCGTGTAGTAAGGTACCCTTTGGAGCAGCGGCAATAACAGCAATCGCATCATTTTGCCCTTTCGATGTGGAGGTTGTTCCATCAATCGGATCTACCGCTATATCGATTTGTTTCCCCTTACCTGTTCCAACCTTTTCACCAATATAAAGCATTGGCGCCTCGTCAATTTCACCTTCACCAATAACAATTATGCCGTCCATCTCAACTTGACTTAACATTGTTCTCATTGAATTCGTTGCGGCCCGATCGGCTTCTATTTTGTTTCCGCTTCCAACCCAAGGAAGTGAAGCAATGGCAGCAGATTCTGTTACACGTAAAAAATCATAGATTAATTGATTCATTGGAGAACACTCCTTAGCAAATGCTTTTCGTCCCAAAATTAGCTACAAGAATTTGAAGAGATTTCTTTACTGATTTCTGTGAAAAACTCTTTTTCTTGATTTACGATTTTATCGACCTTACGTTGAGAGCCACCAGCCCAATGGGAATTTAGGTATGCCGCAACAACCTTTTTCGTAGCTTCTGGTCCGATAATTTGAGAGCCAATCGTGATAATTTGAGCATCGTTACTTAATTGAGCTCTTTCAGCGGAATATACATCGTGAGTAAGAGCTGCACGAATTCCTGGATATTTATTGGCTGCAATGCACATTCCAATTCCAGTACCGCAAAGTAAAATTCCCCTTGTCACCTCGCCATTACTTACACCTGCTGCTACCTTAAAAGCTACATCTGGATAATCAACCGCATCCTTTGAAAAGCAGCCAAAGTCTTCAACCTCATGACCAAGTTCCTCAACAAAGCTTTTTACGATTTCTTTTAAATCGAAAGCATTGTTATCGCACCCAATACCAATTTTCATTTCGAATCCCCTTTCGTTTGTTTACACGGAGTTATTATTCATTATTACTATACTATTATTCTATATTAATTATTTTCTTTTATCAACATTTATTTTCGTTTGTTTTTGTTTTTACAATAAACAAAATATCCTATATTAATCAAATAAACCCTTGCCTTCTATAAGAAATAGGATTAAACTTTAATTAGTGATGAATACTTAGGTAACCTTAATATTTTTTATTTTAATTATTTTTTATTTTTATTTTGATTCAAATGAGGGGTAAACATGAATAAATTATTCGCTACTGAAAGAAGGCAATTAATATTAAATATACTCGAGGAAAAAAAACGAGTAACAGTTAAGGACTTAGCCAGAGATGTAAACGTTTCCGAAGCGACATTAAGAACCGATCTTAATGTGTTGGAAGACGAAGGTCTGTTGACTCGTACTCATGGCGGCGCAGTGTTAAACGAAGATTTAACATCGCCGAAGGTAAGCTTTTCTGAGCGTGAGAAGAAAAATCCTGATTCGAAAAACATCATTGCACAAAAAGCAATTAATCTAATCAACCAAAAAGACTGTATCTTGCTAGATGCTAGTACGACAGCCCTTGCTTTAGCTAGATTAATAAGACAGTCTACTTTAAATATAACAGTTGTAACAAATGGGATTTCTGCCGCGATTGAATTAAAGGAAAACCCAGGAGTAAATGTTATATTAGTTGGTGGTATGGCGAGAATGGGTTCAATGGCACTTGAAGGTTTATTAGGTACGAATGTTTTAAATAAAATCAATATCGATACCATGTTTACATCTGCCAGAGGTTTTTCAATTGAGGAAGGGCTGACCGATTTTAATGTTTATGAAGTAGAATTAAAAAAGGTGATGGCAGGTAAGGCAGATAAGATTGTTGCATTATTAGACCATTCAAAGATTGGTACAAGTTCAATTGCAACCTTTGCAACCTGTGACCAGCTTGATACGATTATTTGTGAAAAGGAATTGGATGTCAGCTTCCTAAAAGAATTAGCAAAACAAAACATTAAAGTTATATAAACGCTAAGAAAGGATACTCACTCAGAGTATCCTTTCTTGATGATATAGATGCTTTTCAAGCTCGTGAAGCAGGATTGTAAATGTCTCCATATTCCACGCAGTTCTTCCTACGAACAATCCGTTAACATCCTGATGATCTATGTATTTTAGGAAATTATCGAGGTTGACACTTCCACCATACAAAATTGGAATCTCAAGGCCGATTTCTGGAAACATTTCGACTAATGTCTCACGTAAAAAGGAATGAATTTCCCAGACATATTCAGGATCCGCTGGAATTCCATTTTCTCCGATTGCCCAAACAGGCTCATAGGCTATGAGAACTTGCTTAGCCTGTTCCTCGGAGAGTCCTTTTAAACATACCTTTAACTGCGAAGCAAGTACCTCACGTGAAATTGAGTTATTCTTTTGCACGATATTTTCACCAATACAAACTAAAGGTTTCATTCCATACTTCAGCGCTGCGAACACCTTTTTATTAATATCTGCATCATTTTCATTATAATATTGTCTACGCTCGGAATGACCCAACTCGATTAAGTCTAAACCAATCTCATTTAACATTTTGGGCGAGATTTCGCCTGTATAAGCACCTGAATCCTCCCAGTGCATATTTTGTGCACCAAGCTTGATTCTTGAGTCAGCGACTTCCTTTTTTATATCAACTAATGCTGTGTGAGAAGGAATGATAAACAACTCAATATTTGAATGAAGCTCGCTTGCAATTTGCTTTAATTCCTTTGTATAAGAAATTCCTTCAGCAATTGTTTTCGTCATTTTCCAATTGGTGCCGATCCATACCCTACTCATTGGTCCTGACCTTCTACCCATTCCTTCATCGATTTGAAGATAATCGAAACGGTTGTAGCACCTGCATCCTGATGGCCAATTGCTCTATCTCCTAGAGATTTTGCTCGACCAAACTTCGCGATATAATCTTTTGAAGCTTCCACACCTTCAAGGGCTGCAGATTCTGCTTTACGAAGTCCATCTATGAAGCTATCATTCGCAGCAGCACTTGCTTTTAAAGCTTCAACAGCAGGTTGAAATGCATCAATCATTGTTTTGTCTCCGAGTTCAGCTTTTCCACGTTGTTTAATTGCGTCTAGTGCCTTTTCAAAAATCTCAGTTAATGACGCCAGTTCAAGTGTTTCCTTTCGCTCTAGCCCCTTGATTCCGCCAACAAACATTGTACCAAAAATCACACCAGATGCCCCTCCCATGGAGGAAATCATCGACATACCAATCGTTTTAAACACATCATTAACTGTTGTAAATTCATTAGCTTTTAAATTCTCATCGGCCTTCGTAAAACCAACCGACATTCCGATTCCATGGTCACCATCACCGATCGCGCTATCAATCTTTGTTAGTAATGGCTTACTTTCTACTACCTTTTCACCGACATATAAAAACATTTCCTTAACTTGATTTGGATTAAGAGCATTTAGCGTTTGAGTAGACATTATCTGACTCCTCCTTTAACTTTTTCAGCTTTGTTGTAATATGGTGAATGTGCAGGAGCATTATATAAATCTTTTAATTCCTCATCTAATTTTAAGAGTGTAATAGAAAATCCGCCCATCTCTTGGGTTGTACAATAGCTATTAACATCCATATCATAAATATTAATGCCTTTTTCCTCTAAAATTTGGGCGACTCTTCTGTTGACAATCAATAATTCTAGTAATGTTGTAGAGCCTAAACCGTTTACATAAACAGCCACTTCATCTCCAGCTTGAATCTTGCTTTCCTCTATTAATGTCTCTAGTAATTCATCAGTTAACTCATCTGCAGGCATTAGTTTAGTACGTCTAATTCCTTGTTCTCCGTGAATTCCCATTCCTAGCTCAATTTCATCATCACCTAACACAAATGGTGGTTCCGTTTCCCCTGGAATAGAACCTGGTGATGTGGCGACACCAATGGAAAATGTTTGATCTGCGCACTTTTGTGTTACACGTGTTACTTCCTCAAGGGACCAGCCTTTTTCTGAAGCCGCACCTGCAATTTTAATGACAAAAACGTCACCTGCAATTCCTCTGCGGTCACCTTTGCGCTCTTCAGGTGCTGATGCGACATCATCAGCTACTAAAACAGTTCGTGTTTGAATATCTTCAAAATCTAATAGTTCAGCTGCCATATCAAAATTAAGTACGTCACCAGCGTAATTTCCATAAACAAATAAGACACCTTTACCTTGATCAACTGCTTGAGCAACGGCTTGAACTGTATTTGGAGTTGGTGCTGCGAATACGTTTCCAATTGCAACCCCATCAGCAAGACCTTCCCCGACGAAGCCCAGGAATAATGGTTCATGTCCACTTCCGCCGCCCGTAACAATGGCAACCTTGTCCTTTATGTCTTTACGGATGATTCCGTTTACATTATCTACTTTAATTAACGAGTCTTTATATGCATACATATAACCTTCGATTGCTTCTTGTACAACATGGCTAGGATTATTGATTATCTTTTTCACTTGCTGTCCCCCCTGATAAGAAATATATAAAATAATAAAACAATTTTAATTATTTTTGTTTGCTTTCATTTATTATTTTAATCTTTTATTTAAACACTGTCAATTTACAAATTGATATTCTTAAATGAAAAATAGATTAATAAAAAGGGAGTACCAAATAGCCAATTTATCGACCAATCAGGCACTCCTCCTTTTAAAAGACATTATTTGTATCCGTTATTGATTAATTTGATGCCAAGTTTAAGTGCTTCTTCAAATGCACTTGAATCTACGATGCCCTTACCTGCAATATCAAATGCTGTACCGTGTGCAGGTGTAGTAATAACAATCGGTAGGCCGCCACTAATGGTTACACCTTTATTAAACCCAAGAGTTTTCATACCAATTTGTGCTTGGTCATGGTACATACCTAGTAGGCAGTTGAAGTTTTCCTTTTTCAACCGTAGGAAAATGGTATCTGCTGAGAAAGGTCCATGCGCATTGACACCTTGACTTTTCGCTTCTTCAACTGCAGGTGAGATGATTTCATTCTCTTCATCTCCCAATAGTCCACTATCACCAGCATGTGGATTTAATCCAGCAACTGCAATTTTCGGCTCAATTCCCGCTTTCGAAACGATTTTATCTGCAAAAAGAATACTGTTTAAAACATTTTCTTTCGTGATATTTTCTGCAACTTCCTTTAAAGGAATATGAGATGTAACTCGTGTAAACCAAACATCGTCCATTACGTTTACTTCCATGAAGCCTGATTCCAAACCAAAAACAGATGCGACCAAATGGATATCATCTTTATATGCATATCCCCCTTGATATAGCGCACTTTTGTTCATTGGACCATACGAAAGACCGTCTATCTTTTCCTGCTTCGCAAGCTCTAATGCAAATACTAGATTGTCACCGGCTGCCTTACCTGATTTCTCGTTAAGTACACCCATTTCGATTTCAGCAGGATCTGTATTCTTTGTATCGATTAGCCATAATGATGAAACATCTGGATTCACTTCATCAATGTTCTCTACTTTTTGGTAGGTTAACTCTTGTCCGGCAGTACGTGCTCCCCGGCTAAAAATACGTTCATCTCCAATTAAAATCCAAGTAGCCGACTCTAAAATTTCTTTGTTTGCAAATGATTTTGCGACTACCTCAGGTCCAACACCTGCAGCATCGCCATATAATAATCCAATCGTTGGTTTACTCATGATAACTCCCCCTCTAGGTATGTAAAATTCTTTTTAGCTCAATATATTTAATAAAATAGTGACAGTGATAATACTTAGGAAAGTGTTAAATATAGTTTGTTTTATGCTGTTGGATTAATATTGGAATTGTTATTCTTTTTACGTTTTTTCAGATATTCAGTGACTAATGGGAAGAATAACATTAGTAGTGATACCACAATTAATGAGACAGTTATTGGTCTTGTAAAGAAGATTGAATAATCACCATCAGACATTTGAACTGAACGTCTAAACTGACTTTCTGCAATCGGGCCTAATACAACACCTAAAATAATCGTGGCTAATGGGAATTTAAATCTTTCTAGTAAATATCCAATCACCCCGAAGATCACCATGATGATAATGTCAAAGAAGCTATTTCTGACCGTATATGTTCCGATAACACATAGTACAACAATGATTGGGCCTAATACTGAATAAGGAATTTTTATGATTTGCTCAAATAGCTTAATAAAAGGTGTTGAAACAAATAACATAAGTACGTTTGACACTAACAATCCCGCAAAAATGGTATACATTAATTCAGGATTTGTTTTAAATAACATTGGTCCCGGCTGCATTCCATGTAACACGAATGCTCCGATTAGGATTGCTGCTGTCGCACCGCCAGGTATTCCTAGAGAAAGAAGTGGAACTAAAGTACCCATGGCTGCGGAATTGTTCGCTGTTTCAGATGCTGCAATCCCCTTTGGGTTTCCTTTTCCAAATGTTTCTTTTTCCTCGTCTTTTGACCATCTAACCGTTTCACTATAAGCTAGCATTGAGGCTGTCGTTGCCCCTACTCCAGGTAGAATCCCAATGAACATCCCAATTAACGATGACCCAGCAACGGTTCCACTGATTTTTTTAAAGATTTCTTTTTCAAATATTTTGGTTTTTACGACCTTTATTGCTTTTCCTAAGGATTCTGATTCAGTGCTTTTCTTAATAAATTCGGATAAGGCAAATAGTCCTGTTATAACTGGAATTAATGCAACACCTGATGTTAATGAAGGCGAATTAAATGTATATCGCAAAGATCCTGTTAGAGGATCCATACCGATTGTAGCAATCATTAATCCGAATAATACTCCGATTAATCCTTTTAAAATGTCTTTTCCACTTAATGACGCAACAACTGTTAGTCCCATAAAAGCCAAAGCAAAATACTCAGGAGATGAGAAGGTTAATGCCACTTCTGCAAGTAAAGGTGTTAATGTAATTAAGCAAAATACTCCAAATAATCCTCCAATAACAGAGGTTAAAATCGTAATTCCTAAAGCCCTCCCGGCATATCCCTGCTGCGCCATGGGGTAACCATCATAAGTTGTAAAAATCGCTTCTGGTGTACCTGGTGTTCGTAACAAGATTGAACCGAAGGCACCAGATAAGCCTGTAATTGAATAAATACCTGTAAGTAAGATAAATGCTGCAGCAGGTTCAAACGAATAGGTGACTGGCATTAGGATAACAATTAACATCGTGCCACTAACTC
>NZ_JBALOP010000004.1:0-34943 GCF_036962685.1 Bacillus sp. JJ1566
TAAAAAGACTAATAAAAAAGCTCACCGTAGTGGGTGAGCTTTGTTGATAACTTAGAAAAACAACAAAAAAGCATAAAGCTTTATTGTTAATTCCCACACCCCGAAGAATTAAAAGAAGTTCGAATTAGGCAGGTCTACTGACTTAAGCTTCTTTCTACTTTGAGTCCTTCCCATATGATAAACAGCATTGCCATCCATTCATACAGTGGTTCTTCTCATTTCGTCCACTTTTACAGTTGCGGGGGCAGTTCTGGTTTTACACCAGATTCCCTATTAAGTCTAAGAGAATGAAAACCTCATCCTCAGACACCTATAATTCTGATTTATTATATTTTTTAATTAACATTCTTAATATTACAAGAAGAAGTATTCTTTTACAAGATAAATGTTTCTTATGAAACAAGAATCTTCGCCAAGATCTTTCAAATTAATCACTTTTTCGAGGGATGATAAATGTAAATACCGTTCCTTCACCAAGCTTACTGTGAACAGAAATATTTCCATTGTGTGCCCCAATAATGTTTTTTACAATAGCAAGTCCTAATCCAGTACCAGATTTCCCTCTCGTTCTAGCCTTGTCTGCCTTATAGAAGCGTTCAAACACAAACGGTAGATCTTCTTCAGGTATTCCAGAGCCTGTATCCCTAATATCTACTTTAATGGATGTTTCTTGCCCTGTTACCTGAACCTCAACATTACCATGTTCATCTGTATGTCGAATTGCGTTATCAATCAAATTTGTAAATACCTGCTCAATACGGTCAGGATCCATGTAAATTTCACCGATAATTTCTTCTTTTGTTGCAGTTAAAGTTATTAAATTATCCTTAGCTAACCCTTGGAATTTTCGAATCACACGATTGAGAAACGAATCGAAATCAACATTTTCTTTATTCAAAGTAATATGACCAGATTGCATTCTCGCTATGTCTAATAACTCGTTGACAAGTCTCCCCATACGCAGTGACTCATCGTAGATAACCTTCGTGATTTCTTTTCTCTCTTCTTCAGAGCTTGCAATATCGTCCATAATTGCTTCACTATAGCCCTGAAGCATAGCAATTGGCGTTCTTAACTCGTGTGAGACATTTGCAATAAAGTCCTCACGTAGCTTATCTAACCGTCTTTCTTCTGTCATATCACGCAGTACTGCAACGGCACCCCTAATATATGTTTGATTATAGAGAGGGCTCATTAAAATGACCCATGTTCTTCCTTGAAGGCTTATTTCAATAAATTGCTCCTTTTCAAAGGAAACGGCACGTTGAAATAAATCCTTTACTTCTGGTGGAAGTTCTTCTCCAACATCTTGATACATGCCCTGTTGATAGTACCAAGCTTGAAGGAACCGTTCAGCTGGTGGATTAGTCACCAAAATTGTTCCATCTCGATTCAAGGTGATAACACCATCCGCCATACTGTTTAAAATACTTGCAAGCTGTTCCTTCTCTTGATTAAGAGCATTCATATTATATTTTAATTGCCTTCCCATTTGATTCAGCGCTAATCCTAAAGCACCAATTTCGTCATGTGTTAGAATTGGAACCTTCGTATCAAATTTTCCTTTAGCAACTTCTGTAGCTGCTTCTCTCATTTTACGTAAAGGAGCTGTGATACGCGTTAATAGGAAAAAGGCAAATACTGTCGTAAGGACAATTCCAATTCCTGCTGCTAAAATGATGAATCGGCCTGTATCCCTGGTAGTCTTTTGAACAACATCTAACGATTGATATAGATATACGGCACCCTTTTGGTCATTTACAATATGAAGTGGAGCTCCAACTACAAATAGTTCTTGGCTTTGTTTATTCACATTATCGTTTTCCGGAAGGATGATCCTTTTGCTTTTGTTTTGATCATTTGTGATAACAAGTTTAAGGTCTGGATCATCAGTTAATAGCGTTACAGGGATATTTGAGAGTGATCTCCGATCAGGTGATAACCAATATGTGTTTTCATCTGCTACTATAATGACCTTGGTTTCATCATTCACAAGTTCCCATGCAATGTTCCGAGCAATATCTTTGTCCTCGTGCTGCTCCATAATGACAGCAATATTAGCTGCAAGTTGGGTTAAATTTCTTTCTGCTTCTTGGATATGATAATTCTCAAAATACTCCATGAATAAAATCGTTAAAACAAATAATACAAAGGAAAACAATAAAAGAATGGTTGCCCATAGTTTTCCTACAACACTTCGCCAAAATTTCATTCCTGGCCGACCTCAAATTTATAACCGACTCCCCACACAGTAACAATCATTTTGGCTGCATCCTGAGACACTTTATTTAATTTTTCACGCAAGCGTTTAACATGTGTATCAACTGTTCGTAAGTCACCAAAGAATTCGTAATGCCACACCTCTTTTAACAGCTGTTCACGGTCAAATACCTTATCTGGTGATTTTGCTAGGAAGCATAATAGTTCATATTCCTTTGGTGTTAAACCTACTTCCTTTCCATCTGCAGTGACTCGGTGTGCATCATTATCAATTGTTAGATGCGGGAATACGATAACATCCTTAGCTGTTGTTTCAGTTTGCAAGTAAGTTGTAAGGGAAGCCCTTCTTAATAATGCTTTGACACGTAGAACAACCTCTCGTGGACTAAACGGCTTCACAATATAGTCATCCGTTCCAACTTCAAACCCTTGAACACGGTTCACTTCTTCACCTTTGGCAGTTAACATAATGATCGGAGTTGATTTCTTTTCACGCAACTCACGACATACTTCAATGCCGTCTTTTCCTGGCATCATGAGGTCCAAAAGGATAAGATCATAATCGTTTTTTAATGCCTTATCTAAGGCATCATTTCCATTGTCTGCTTCTTCTATTGCATAATTTTCTCTCTCTAAATACATTTTAAGTAAACGACGAATTCTCTCTTCATCATCGACAACTAAAATTTTTGCTTCGTTTTCCATTTTCTTATTCCTCCATTTTCTTTCCGAAAGAATATTTCTATACATATCTATCGTACATAAAATCTTCATAATTTGCTATAACATATATCACACTCACCTTCTAAAGCACATAAAAAGTCGAAAATTCGACACAAAGAATGGATTAAAAAGCCTTCATCTGATGATGAAGGCTTTTTTCTTATGCGTATGAGTGTAGACCAGCAATAACTAGATTTACGAAAATCGTATTGAACATAATAATGAAGAATCCGACGACTGCAAGCCACGCGGATTTTTGACCATGCCAGCCTTTTGATAGTCTTAAGTGTAGGAAGGCTGCATAGAAAAGCCATGTGATAAGGGCCCATACTTCTTTTGGATCCCAGCCCCAGAAGCGAGTCCAAGCAATTTGTGCCCAAATCATTGCAAAAATTAACGCTCCTAGTGTGAATATCGGAAACCCGATTGCAACTGAGCGATATCCAATCTCATCAACTAAATCTAGATTTAATCTTCTTGTTAATGGCTGCAATGCGGCACCAACACGTTTTCTTAAAATTAAACGAATTAATCCATATAGAATTGAACCTGAAATAACAGACCAGAGAACAGAGTTTACTTTTCTAGCACTTAGTAATGGTGGTAATTCAATACCGGTTGAAAACTTTCCGTCAGTTAATAATTCACCTTCATTAGGTACGACCAATGCCGGTAATTTATACACCATTTCAGCATTCGCGCCTTCTTTATCAACCCATGTAAAGACAGATTCATATTTCATTACATTAAAGGCAGTTGTAATTGATACAAAGCCTACAACAACTACTAAAATATACATAACGAATTCTAGCCAGAAAGTCTGCTTACTTTTTACAGTCTGATCGACAGATTTCAATAGATATAAGATCCCAGCAATAAAGCTTATTGAAAGAATGGCTTGACCTAATGCAGCTGTCGTAACATGGATGTGTAACCAGTCACTTTGTAAGGCTGGAATAAGTGGAGAGATTTCTCTCGAAAACATACTACCATAAGCAATAACTAATAATGCAATAGGTAAAGTAAAGAGCCCTAATATGCTTGTTTTATATATAAAATAAATGATGATGAATGCAAGGACTAACATCATTCCGAAGAATGTGATAAATTCAAATAAATTACTAACTGGCGCATGTCCTGATGCAATCCATCGGGTTATAAAATAGCCTACCTGTGCAACAAATCCAATGATGGTGATAGTGATCCCGATATGTGACCAGCGGTTATATCCATTTGAGCTTCTCTTATCTCTTATTGCCCCACCAAAGACAAAGGTTGCCACAAGATAGAGAATAAAAGCAGCATAAAGTAGATTTGAGCTTAATTCAGCCATTTTTATCCCTCCTTAGTTTCCTTATTTTTCGCATCAACTTGATCTATTGGTTCCGAGATACCTGTGTCTGCAAGAACATAACGTATTTCATTTTTTAAGCCAAACCAGTTTTTATTCGTATGTCCTGCCACAATAACCTCGTTATTTTTCCTCTGAATCCAGATACGGCGATGATGCCAGTATGAACCTTGAATAACCCCAATCATAAAGATTGCTCCACCAACAGCTAGGATCCACAAAGTAAAATCCCTTCTAACTGTTAATCCAGATACATTCTTCATTTCTATGCCAGCAAAAGCCATTTTGTATTTATTATCACCCAATGGTTCTATGTTTTGCTGAATTGCAACAAAGCTGATTTCTCCATCATGTTTATCAGGAGCATACATTTTAAATACAAATGCTGGGTTATTTGGAATCTTTGTTTTTGTAGCTGGTTCACCTTTATCATTAAAAAAGAAATCAGGAAAATAGCTTGCTAGCTCGACCCGATATCCATTTCCTAAATCATACTCTTCCTGCGGGTCCCTTAAATTAATTGTAATTGTTCCAAAATCCTCATTCGTTTCTTTGTCAATCATGTTAAATGACATTGTACTAAACTCGTTTAATTTATAATCTACTTGGTAGAATGCATAATGGTCATGCTTTAATGGCTCATTTACCTGAATTTCATGAGATTTAATTTCTTTTAATTCTGGTTCAACACCGGGGATGATTTCATCTGTACGTTCATATAACGTAACATCCGTTTGATAGTTTTTTACAACCATTCCATTCCCAGCAAGCTCAATCGCTTCATCAAAGACTTCTTTTTCCTTACCTTTCTCGTAAACTTCTACTAGGAATCGTTTACTCTCTAAATAATATTTCCCATGTGTTCCTGGAACACTTGCAGTTTCTCCTTCACGAATCCAAAGAACCTCATCTACATACATTCCAGGTACAAACCGAAGCATTGCACCAATTAAAAAGATAATAAGTCCACAATGGTTTACATAGGGGCCCCATCTTGAAAAACGACCCTTTTCTGCTAAAACATTCCCATTTTCTTCACGAACAGAATAATGTTTCTTTCTTAACTTTTCCTTAACTGTTTCAAAGTCCTTATCGATATTTTCAACTGCGTTTTTACCGTAAACACGCTGTCTTTTCAAGAAACTTTCATGGCGTGTAACACCTTGTTTTTTTAATGCTTTGTAGAGAGGTACTACACGGTCGATACTACAAATAATTAAGGAAATACCGAGCATTGCGATAAGAATCATATACCACCAGGAACCATAAAGGTTATGAAATCCTAATTGATAATATAATCTTCCAGTTATACCATATTCTTGTTCATAAAAATCAGCTGGGTTCATCGCAGGAGGTATATATAATTCTTGAGGATAAATCGTCCCTAGTGCTGAAGCAACCAAAAGAACAACGATGATCCAAATTCCAACTTTTACAGAAGAAAAGAAGTTCCAAATTTTATCAACAATTGTTTTGTTATAGGTTTGAGAGCGTCTTGCGCTCCCTTCATACCTCATATCCAGTAAATTCTTTTTCTCTTTATCATTCTGAATTGTTTCTTCACTTTGGACAGGCTTTCCACAAGCCTCACAAAAAATAGTACCGTGTGGATTCACATGCCCACATTCGCATTTTACATTTTCCATAAAAAATAACTCCCTATGGCTTTATTTGCTCCATATAATCTCGCACCATCTTGCTTGTCATCTCACCGGTTATTATCTTAACAACTTTTCCATCCTTATTAATTAACAAAGTGGTTGGCAACGGGTCAATTCCATAGGCATTTAGCAACTGGTTCCCCTTATCGATTGCAACGGGAAATGATAACTCGTATTTTTTGATGAAATTATTCACACTGAATTTCGGTTCACCCACGTTGATAGCGATGACCTCGACTCCTTGATCCTTATATTCCTGATAATATGTATCAATGTATGGGAATTCACGTTGACATGGCTCACACCATGTTCCCCAGAAGTTTAAAAAAACACCTTTTTCTCCTCTATACTCTGACAAATGGTGTTCTTTCCCATCCAAATCTGTCACAACAAAATCTGGTGCCATATCCCCAACTGCTACCTTTTCCTTACTCGTAAAGAAATTGATGTACAATGTATAAACGAGCGCAGCGGCGAGAAGTAACAATATGATGGTTCGAATAACTAATCGTCGCTTTTTCTTGTTCATTAGAAATCTCCCTTTATCTATTAGCATAAATGTGTACTTTCTTTGCCATTATAGCACTTTATAACATACTGACATTGCAAATATTTTGAAGGTTATGTGACAATTGAGAATCATTATTAACAGACCTGTTTCACTTAAAAAAGAAAGCATTTATTTACAGACGATTATCTTTCGTACTCGCTAAAGCCCTAATCTGTTTAACCTCATGCGGAAGAAGTTCTCGGAACTCACCAGCATGTAATCCTTGAAGGGTTAAAAATCCAAATCTTTCTCTCTTTAGCTTCATTACTTCATGTCCAATCGCCTCAAACATTCTTTTTACTTGTCTGTTTCTTCCTTCATGAATGCTGATTTCGATAATAGACGTTTGTTTACGCTTGTCCATCGAAATAAGCTTAACTCTAGCCGGAGCAGTCTTTCCATCCTCTAGCTTTATTCCTCTTTCTAATTGACGAAGCTTTTCCTTAGGTGGAATTCCCTTAATTTTCGCCACATAAACCTTTTCAACCTCATACTTAGGATGCATTAGAAGATTTGCAAACTCACCATCGTTCGTTAATAACAACAATCCAGACGTATCATAATCTAGCCTACCAACTGGATAAATCCGTTCTTTAATTTCCGGAAAAAAGTCAGTTACAACCTTTCTCCCTTTTTCATCACTCACGCTTGATATCACAGAACGTGGTTTATAAAATAAAAAATAAACAGGCTCTTCCCTTTCAAGCGGAATGCCGCTTACTTCGATTTTATCATTTGAACCTACCTTTATTCCAAGCTCCTTCACAACTTTTCCATTTACTTTAACTTGACCTGCAACAATAAGCTCCTCGGCTTTTCTTCTTGAAGCTACACCTGCATGTGCAATAACTTTTTGTAGACGTTCCATCTATGCTCACCCCTTAAACATCTTACTTGTTTCTTAGTATTTGTACAAGATAAAAACATTCTTTAGTATGCCCAGCCAAGAACTATCCTATAAGAACGCACTTGGAGCATAAAAGAAGGCAGTAAAAAAGAAAACACGTTTTCACGTGTTTTTTTAACCAAATATTAAAGTAACTACAATGACACTAACAACTATTCCTAGTAAATCAGCTAGTAGACCCACTTTTAGGGCATCACCCATTTTTTTAATTCCGACTGCTCCAAAATAGACTGTTAGTACATAAAGGGTAGTGTCTGTGCTTCCTTGCATGATAGATGCAAGTCTACCGATAAATGAATCGGGACCATATGTAGCTATTAGATCCGTTGTCATTCCTAAAGCTGCTGTGCCAGACATTGTCCTAATTAAAGCTAACGGGGCGATTTCTGCTGGGAATCCAACGAATTCCAAGGCTGGGCGGATTAAATTAATGAAGAAATCCATGGCACCAGACGCCCTAAAAATGGAAATGGAAACTAACATTCCAATTAAAAATGGCATGATTGAGAAGGCAATTTTAATTCCTTCTTTTCCACCTTCTACAAACGTTTCATAGGTTGGAATTCGTTTCGCCGTTCCATATAAAAGTATAAATCCAATGATTCCAGGTATTAGCCAGAGTGATAAGGTATTAATCAAGCTCATTTTTGGGCGCCACCTTTCTTCACTCTACGATAATAAAAATACCGATCAATTAATACCGCACCGATTGCCGAAACAATGGTTACGATTAGAGTTGGTCCTACAATTTCAGTGGGATTTGCAGAGTCATAGGTCATCCTGATCGCAATTACTGTAGTTGGAACAAGCGTTACACTTGCGGTATTAATTGCTAGAAAAGTAACCATCGAGCGGCTAGCGGATGTTTTCCCGCCATTTAGCACTCTTAGTTGCTCCATCGCTTTGATTCCCATTGGTGTCGCAGCATTACCTAGCCCAAACATATTGGCAATCATGTTTGAAAGCATATACCCCATGGCTGGGTGGTCGACTGGTACCTCTGGAAATAAACGACTAACTAGGGGGCGAAATAATTTTGACAGTTTTTCTAATAAGCCGGCTTCTTGTGCTATTCTCATCAGTCCCAACCAGAAAACAAGTACACTAATTAATCCTATACAGATGGTGACAGCCTCTGAAGCCCCCTTAAAGATTGCTTCATTTACCTCACTTATCGTTCCATTTACCATTGCAAAGATAATCCCGATAATTGTCATTGCTACCCATATGATATTCACCATCGTCATCTAACCCCTAAAATTACTAAAAAAATACTTTTTAGAGTTTCCCAGAACGTTTCCTTTGGCCTGTCAACTCTACCATTATCAAAATAAATAGGCATTTCTTCGATTGTCTCATCTCCAAGATTCACGGTCAGTGTACCTACAATATTAGGGACATTTTCAGGTTTCCGCCACTCTTTATTATCAGGCTCAAGCAAATGGACATCGAGTTTTATCTCGTTTTTCTCTTCTGAAGTCAAGGGGTACATGAAATCATGATCGACAAACACTTTACCTTTGTAAAAACTGTTATCTGTTTGAAGGTCGCCTTCTTTGACAACCTTCACTAGATTATAAGTTTCGAATGCTCCATTAAACATATTCATATGATCATTCCAGTCATCAGAGGCATTAATCGTTACTGCAATTAAATTTACGCCATCCTTTGATGCCGTAGATACTAAGGTCCGTTTTGCCCTTTTTGTATATCCTGTTTTTCCACCAGTGCTATACGGATATAGCTTCGTAAGCAGCTTGTTTTTATTTCTCCAAACCCGATCCCATTTTTCAGTTGGATTTGGAGCACGGTGTACCTTTGTACCAGCAATTTCCCGATATTTTTCATTCATCATCGCATATCTCGTTAGAATCGCCATATCGTAGGCCGAAGAAAAATGATTCTCATGATCATCTAAACCATGTGGATTTGCAAATTCTGTATTTTGCATACCAATTTCTGCGGCTTTTTGGTTCATCAGAAAAACAAAGCCCTCTAGGCTTCCGCCAACATGCTCAGCAATCGCAACTGCACCATCATTACCTGAGCGTAACATTAATCCATACACTAAGTCCTCAAGCTTTATTTGCTCATTTGGCTTAAGGTATAAGGAAGAACCTTCTGCACGAACAGCATTATTACTTACTTTTACCATTTCGTTCAGTTTTCCTGATTCAATGGCGATAATGGCTGTCATGATTTTTGTAATACTAGCAATTCTCATTCGTTGATGGGCATTTTTTTCAAATAAAATTCTACCAGACTCTTGCTCTATTAAGATTGCACCTTTCGCACTAACAGAAAGTGCACTCGCTTTTTGAGGAAGGAAGCCTATGAGAACCATAACAATGATGATAAGCGGAAAAAATTTTCTGCGAAAAAATGTCATTCGATCCCCGTCCCTTTTGCCGTTTTGTAAAAGTGTATGCAAAACATGTCCAACTATATGAATAAAAATTTGAAAAGCGAAAGCGCCTTGTTCAGAAACGAGAAAACTGGAGACTCCGACTAAGAGGCGTTCTTTGCCTCTGCCGGAGGAGTTGAAGTTTCTCGAGTTTCTTGGCGCTGCAGCTAGACTACAAAAAATATATGAAAAAAACACAAAAAAACTGACCAACGCTTGGTCAGCATAAATTATGATTTAATATTGCTTCCATTGAAGTTTTGATGCTTCATTAAATCGATGTTCTACTTCATTCCAATTAACAATATTCCACCAATTTTTCACATAGTCGGCACGAACATTTTTATATTGAAGATAATAGGCATGTTCCCAAACATCTAGAACAAGTAATGGAATCGTATCCCATTGGGTCATGAATTGATGACGTTCTGCTTGTAGAATTTCTAGGTGACCCGCTCTTGGTGACCAAACCAAAATAGCCCAGCCTACTCCTTCCACCTTATTTGCTGCTTCACTGAAATGTCTCTTAAAGACTTCAAAGCTGCCAAAATCCCTATTAATCTGGCGTAGCAATTCACGCCCTGGCATACCTCCACCCTTTGGCTTCATGACATTCCAGAAAATCGTATGCAAATAATGACCTGAACCATTAAAGGCTGCTTCCCTTTCCCAATGCTTTAATAGCTCATAATCACCTGTATTACGAGCCTTTTCCATCATTTTTTCAGCCTTGTTTAAACCGTCAACATAGCTCTTATGGTGCTTATCATGATGAAGTCTCATAATTTCTGTTGATATATATGGCTCTAATGCATCATAGTTATATGGGAGAGGCGGCAAAGTATGCTGTCCAATTCCAACCCTTCTCATCTCCTGAACTTCCTCAATATCATCGGATTGTTCTGCAAATCGTAATCCAGTATGATAAAGATTCTCTACCTCTGTCTGCAACTCAAGCAAACTAGTCGGCGTTATCTCTTCCCCAATAGAATCAAGGTAATTTGAAAAATTCGTTAGTTCAGTTTGAAGGTCTTCATTCCGTTCATTTTCAAATTGCTTTTTTATTTCCAAAAACCATTTCTTCACATCTTCCACATAAATTTCAGGACTGCCCATCATAATCCTCCCTCAGAATCAAATGCGCCTTGGCGTATTTGCGCCCGATTTTTTTTCGAGCGTGCTCGAAAAACTTCCTTTGAAAAATCGTGGCATCCGCCGGAGGCTTTAATATTATTTAGTCGGGGCAGCACCCCGACTGAATAATGTTAATCGTCATTATCGTATGCAATTTACCTATTTTCGTGACTCTCACATGAACAATTGAAACCGTGATTCACCTATGATTCCATTTTCACAAACAGATACTATAGAAAACTTGGCGAATGCTTATTTTCGCATGTAATTAAGGAGGTAGACAAAATGAATCGCTCATTTCATGAGGAAGCATTATTTGAAACTCAGTTTTGGATGCAGGTACTAGGTGACCATAGTCGGTTTTTACATGATTCCTTAGCACCGAGTGAAAAAGAAAGAATTGGGAAAACGGAACAATTTATCATAAGCTTTGATCGTTTATTGGATTCGGCAAGAGGACCTTTAGAGCCAAATCAAATCATCACAATTATCCAGGAAGGCAGAACTGCTGCAGAACAGCTTCGAGGGTTAAAATTAGATATTTTAAAAAATCAATTAGTTGGAAAAGTAAAAATCGGCCTTTCCCCTTCCTTTATTAATCATATGGTTAATGAATTAGAGGAATGGCTGCGTGTATCTCACTTTTTAGCGGAAGGTAAAAATGTACCATCAACACACGCACTTCATCATCATCTTATTTGGCTATTAGATGCTGCAGGACATGCGGGTGGGATTGTATCAAACTTAGACCGTGTAGAAAAGGATTTACTTCAAAAAAGCGAGAAATTTATGAAGGAATGGGAGGATTTTTACCTAAAAGCAGTAGAAATGGTTGGTTTCTTACGTACGAGCCAATATGAGTTCCCTGCACTTACCAGATTTAATAATGATGTAGAAATAGAAATGAAAATTTTTAAAGCCTTCTTGGAAGAATTAGAGGAAATGGAATTAAATAAAGAGATTTTAGGTGTCATGACCCCGCTCATGGCCGACCATATGGCAAGGGAAGAATGCTATTATTTAATCAAATTAGCTAACTCGACAAAAGAAATCAATCAACCAAATTGTGACCCCACAAAGCCACGGGTTCAGGAATAAAAAAAATCCCCAATTGAGGATACTGAATAACAATTGGGGTTCGTTTATTATGCCTGTTGGATAAATTCTAATGGTGATTTTACTTCATAGCTATTTTTGTGATGCAGATGTGTAAGAATTTCTTTTAGTCTATCAAATTGAATCTCTTTAAAATGCTCTTCAAATTGCTTTTGTTCATTTAAATATATACGTTTCCGATGACGATACTTAGGATTTTGCAGTAAGCATACAAGTGCTACAAGATCCTTAAAATAAACCTCTTTTGTATCAATTTTATAAACTGGGTCTTCGGTAAAAGGAGTAAATGATGTAAATTGTTCATCAAAATAACGTAAATAAAGTACTTGTAAGGTCCTTTCCTCCCCATCTTCCACAAATGTTACTTCAGACTGGTTAAAAAAGTCCTCAAAAGTATTTTTCAACGTTTTTTCAAGTTCAAATCCACTACACTTTTTTATTAACACAGTTCCACCCCACTCGCCACGATTTTCCATATAGATTATCTACATATTACCATAGTTAGCATATGTAAGGTGAATTATTTTGAATCTTCGATCGTTTCTTGGAATCTCTCAAAAAAGAGGTCTGCTTCCTCTTGAATATAGTCTTCATCCACTTTTTCAGGAAGTGGAGGCAATTCCTCCAATGTCTTTAATCCAAAATACTCTAAGAACTCTTTCGTTGTTCCATATAAAATGGCTCTTCCTGTACCTTCAACACGCCCTACTTCTTTGATTAGCGCTTTTGCCACTAATGTATGGATCGGTCTTTCCGTCTTCACTCCACGTATTTCTTCGACTTCTGCACGTGTTATCGGCTGACGATAGGCAATAATCGCAAGTGTTTCTAATGCAGCCTGTGATAAGGAGGTCGAAGTAGGTGACTCTACTAGTTTTTTCAAATAACCGGCATGTTCTTTTTTTGTTGTTAGTTGATAGGTTCCAGCAACCTCAACTAGATTTATGCCACGGCCTGTTTGTCTGTACTCATCCTTTAAGTCATTGACAATGTCCAAAACCGTTTTTTCATTTAATTCTAAAACCATTGCCATTTGTTTTAATGTCAAACCTTCGTCTCCAGCTGCAAAAAGAAGCCCCTCGACAATGGCTTTCCAATCTATTAATTTCATTACTAAAAATCCCTTTCCATACTCGATATATAAATTTCTGAAAAATTGTTCTGCTGTTCAATTAACAAAACATTTTTTTTCATTAATTCAAGAAGCGCAAGGAATGTGACAACAATATGATTTTTATCATGGTATGGGAAAAGCTCTGTAAATTTCTTTTTTCCACGATATCCCTTTAGTTCATTAACAATTTCTTCCATTCTTTTTTCGATAGGTATTTCTTGTCTTGTGATTCTTGTTGATAACGGCCTTTGCAATTTTTTTCGACGCATGAGCTTTTGAAATGCTCCAAGCATGTCATAGATATTCACATCTAATGAATAATCAATGGTGACATCCTTAGTAAATTCGCTTAGATCACTTGGAGGCTTTGTAAACAATTGGGAACGTTCTTCTTCTAGAACTTTCAGATCTTCAGCAGCATTCTTATATTTGCGGTATTCAATCAGGCGGTTCATCAGATCTTCTCGAGGGTCTTCTTCATAATCAAACTCTGAATCTCCTTCGATAAGCTCTTCCTCTTGTTTTGGAAGCAACATTTTACTTTTAATTGCTAAAAGTGTCGCAGCCATAACAAGGTATTCACTTGCAATATCTAATTGTAATTCTTTCATTGCATGTATATATATTAAGTATTGCTCTGTAATTTCTGCAACTGGAATGTCGTAAATATCAATTTCTAATCGATTGATTAAATGTAAAAGAAGGTCTAATGGACCCTCAAAAGAGTCAATTTTTACACTGTAATGTAAATCCATGCTCATCTCACCAAAAATACCCTTCTTGACAGTTTCATATCTTTTTATTTTAACACAATAATTAGTATAGAACATAATTTACATTCAAGCCACAACTGGATTTGCATATTTGTCCCAAATATTTTTCAGAAAAAATAATATTGCTATGGACACCCGCCCACACAAGAACTAGGAAAAGTCATACTATAACTGTGTAACCAAGAATATTAAGGAGGTATTATAAATGGGTGACGGATGCAACTTCGGAGGCGGATTTGCCTTAATCGTAGTATTGTTTATTCTTTTAATTATCGTTGGTGCTGCTTGGTTTTAAAAACGAAATGCATAAGCGCCTTGGAAGATGAACATCGACTAAAAACCGCCACGTCCTGTGGCGAACGTCGATGTCAGCACATCCTGTGCAAGTCCGACATGCAAAAGTTCTGTGACAAAAAAGTCGCTCTTTGACTTTTCTTGCCACAGGCTTTTTGACCTCGAGGGGCTAGGCGCTGCAGCTAGACATTAAAAAACTAAAATGACGATAGAGTGTTCGGCATTTGCTGAACACTTTATTTTTTCCATGTTGTGGGAACCGTTAATATGTTAAACTACACTTACATAGTGTTAAAAGGTGTGTGATCCCACTTGTTTCCACAAGCATTTATTGATTATTTAGTTCATTTTCACTGTGACCGTGACTATTTTGAATGCCATGAAATATTGGAAGAACATTGGAAAGAAGATCCTGTTCCTGAAAGAAAACCATATTGGGTAGGTTTAATTCAGATTGCAGTATCACTTTATCACTATCGCCGCGGAAATATCGCAGGTGCGCTCAAAATGATGAAAAGTGCTCTTACGATCTGTAAAGATCAGAAATCCGAATTAGTTCAATTAGGATTTAAGGTTGATGAGATGATCGAAGTGTTACAAAAGGAATTTCATGATATTGAAATTGGTACACCCTATGAAAGTATAGATTTACCATTAACAGATAATCTATTGGCAGCATGTATTTCCAAAGCTACTCGAACCGGGAAATCATGGGGAGAAGCAAGTGACTTATCAGATGAGGAATTAATTCACAAACATACATTACGAGACAGAAGTGATGTTATTGCAGAACGACAAAAACAAATCATTTTAAAACATAAAAAACGAGACAATAGCTAAAAAGGACAGTCTTATGACTGTCCCTCTTCGCATTTTTCATCCTCTGAGAAATCACATTTCTCAAAAAAAGCTGCTGTATGTTCATTTGATCGTAATTCACGATCTGGAAAATGCTCTTTTAGTGCCTTCACCATCTGTTTACCAATGCCTTGGTATCGATGGGATGGATTCACACAGATATGTTGAATTTCTACAAGATTTCCGTCATGGATTGTTGTTCCGATAATTCCTACAATATCTTCTTCTTTCCATAAGAATAGCTGCTGTGTGTCATCTTCATCATATTGCTTCATCGTTGCTTGCAGGTTCTTTAGGTCCTTTTCGGTCGGCATAAATGAAAGAAGCCCCATTGCGATTTTCTCATAATTCTTTTTATAACGAATTAACATATAAATCCCTCATTATCGAAAAACTTTCCAAATAGTATTACCATTATTACTTTTGGACTAAGCTTCATACATTTATTAAGAGTACCATTATCCTTGTTTTTTTTCCATAGTCTTTTTGGTATACCCTTAAATTTAAATTATATCCAAAATTTACTTAATTTATACAGGCTCTCGTGAATTATTCGAATGAACGTGCTAGATTCGCCATTTCAATTGCAGATACAGCAGAATCCCATCCCTTATTCCCTGCTTTTGTTCCAGCTCTTTCAATTGCTTGTTCAATTGTATCAGTTGTTAAAACACCAAACATGACAGGTTTTCCAGTCGCCAGTGCAGTTGATGCCAATCCTTTTGCTACTTCGTTACAAACAAAGTCATAGTGGGATGTAGAGCCTCTAATAACAGTACCTAACGCAATCACAGCGTCATATTTGCTTGATTCAGCCATTTTTTTAGCAATTAAAGGAATTTCAAAGGCCCCTGGAACCCAAGCAATTTCAACATCCTCATCTGCAACCCCATGTCTTTTAAGCCCATCAAGTGCGCCTGTTAATAATTTTGCTGTAATGAATTCATTAAATCGAGCTACTACAATCCCTACTCTTAAGCCTGTGCCAACTAAATGTCCTTCATAAATTTTATTCATCTTTATCCTCCTGTGTTATCGGTATTTGTGTCTATTTTTTTAAAAATGAAAAATATGCCCTAATTTTTCATTGCTTACTTTACCTTCAATTTGAATTGGAATACGCTGAACTACCTCTAAATTATATCCCTCAAGCCCAGTGATTTTTCTTGGGTTATTCGTTAATAGCTTCATTTTCTTTATTCCTAAATCTCTAAGAATTTGAGCACCGATACCATATTCCCTTAATTCTGGTAAGGTTCCAAGCTGTTCATTATTTTCGACGGTTTCATCACCTTCTACTTGGAGTTTGTAGGCACGCATTTTATTTATTAAACTAGCGCTTCTACTTTGTTGACGCATATATAAGAGTACTCCTGAACCCGCTTGCTCAATTTGGTGTAATGCAGCATGAAGCTGTGGTCCGCACTCACATCGCTTAGAACCAAATACATCTCCAGTTAAGCATTCTGAATGGACTCTCACTAATGTTGGTTCTGTTTCACTTATCTCACCTTTAACAAATGCAACATGTTCCTTTCCATCAATGAGACTAGTGTATCCAATCGCTTTAAAGTCTCCATATTCAGTCGGCAATGAAACTTCAACTTCTCTTTTCACCAGCTTTTCCTTCTGATTTCGATAACGAATTAATTCTTCGATCGTAATCATTTTTAGGTTAAATTCATCTGCAATCTTTCGTAAATCATGAACCCTCGCCATGGTTCCATCTTCTTTAACTATTTCACAGATTACTCCAGCTGGTTCTGACCCACAAAGGGCGGCTAAGTCGACTGCTGCTTCTGTATGACCGGCCCTTCTTAGTACTCCCCCTTCCTTTGCAATTAAAGGAAAAACGTGTCCAGGTCTTTTGAAGTCTGATGCTTTTGATTCTGGGTTAAGCAGTTCAATAATTGTTGTTGAACGTTCAATTGCACTGATACCTGTTGTGGTGGTTTTATGGTCGATACTTACTGTAAAAGCAGTTCCATGCGGGTCCGTATTATGCGCAACCATTGGTTCTAGATTTAATTTTTTCGCTAATGACTTTGTAATAGGAGTACATACGAGTCCACGTCCATGCGTGATCATAAAATTAATAACCTCTGGTGTTGCTCTATCAGCAATTGCAATAAAATCTCCTTCATTTTCACGATCTTCATCATCACATACAATAATTACTTTTCCTTGTTGTAGGTCGGCAAGTGCATCTTCAATTGAATCAAACATGATTGTTCCCCCTTTTATTTAAAGCCGTTTTCTTCTAAAAAGCTTGCGGTGATCTTTGATTTAGTTGATTTTTCATTTACCATGGATCGTTGCATAAATTGGCTTACATATTTCCCAAGCATGTCACATTCAATGTTTACAATGTCTCCTACACCTTTTTTATGTAAAATTGTTTCTGTTAGCGTATGAGGGATCAACGAGAGAGTAAACGTATTTTCTGTAAGTCCAAAAATGGTCAAGCTTGTCCCATCTACTGCAACAGATCCTTTATAAATCATAAACTGTATAAGTTCTTCGGGAATTTCGATTTCATAATACACGGCATTCCCCTTCGGTTCTTTTCGGACGATTTTTCCGATGCCATCCACATGCCCAGAAACGATATGCCCTCCAAAACGTCCATTAGCAGACATTGCTCTCTCAAGATTAACGGGATGATTTCGGTGTAAATCACGCAATGACGTTGAGTTAACTGTTTCAGGCATTACATCAACTGTAAAACCATCAGATGTAAATTCAGTCACAGTTAAACATACTCCATTGACCGAAATACTATCGCCTAAATGCACATCCTCTAGAATTTTTTTAGCCTGAATCACCATTTCAACTGAGTCCTGTGATCCATTCATCGCCTTAATTTTCCCGATTTCTTCTACAATCCCTGTAAACATTTTTTCACCTTATCTTTCGTTCTGCTACGATTTTAACGTCTTCACCGAGTTGTTCAACAGATTTAATTGTAAATTGTAATGCATCATCGATGGATTCAATTCCCGTTCCACCAATCGATGTGGGGGCTAGTTTTCCACCTACTAATTTTGGTGCGAGATAGACGATAAGTTGATTAATTGCCTTTTCCTTTAAGAAGCTGCCATTCACTTCTGCTCCACCTTCAACATAAATGGAGGAAATACCTTCTTCACCTAATCGGGCAAGTATGGTGTTGATTGAGATTTTCGACTCCTGTAATTGGATAATCCGAACACCATTTTTACCGGAGAATTCATTCATTTTCTCCTCGTTTACTCGATTAGAAACAATAATCCAAGTTTCTGCCTTGCCGTCGTTAACGACTTGTGAGTCAAGAGGTGTTCTTAAAGTCGAATCCAAGATGATACGAACCGGATTTTTACCTGTGCCATTCGGAAGCCTTGTTGTTAAACTAGGATTATCAACAAGCACAGTATTAACCCCGACAAGAATACCATCATGGATACTTCGATATAAATGGACATCATTTCTTGCTGCCTCACCAGTTATCCATTTACTTTCACCAGTAACTGTTGCTGTTTTCCCATCAAGTGTGGTGGCTGACTTTAAGGTTACATAAGGGATCTTTTTTTCTAAAAAATGATAAAAGACTGCGTTTAATGCATCAGCTTGTTCCTTGCATACCCCTACTTCAACTTCGATTCCGGCTGCTTTTAATTTGGCAATGCCTTTTCCAGCAACGAGTGGATTGGGATCTGTCGTTGCGATTACAACCCTTTTCACATTATTCTCAACTAGTAGATCCGCGCATGGTGGAGTTTTTCCATGATGACTACAAGGTTCTAATGTTACATACGCAGTTGCATTTTGTGCCTTTTCTCCAGCCATCCTTATCGCATGTACCTCGGCATGAGGTTCTCCGGCCTTCAAGTGTGCTCCAATCCCTACAACTCTTCCGTCGTTAACAATGACTGCACCAACTACAGGGTTTGGGGTTGTTTGGCCGACACCAGCCTTCGCTACATTTATCGCTAAATTCATATAATCTTGATCTCTCACGTTATCTGCACTCCTTTCTATTTATCATGTACTTAATTCGGGGATTTCATCTATTTTCCAAAACAAAAAGACCTCAGGAAAAAATCCGGGGTCTTGGTCGATGTTATTTAAGCAGCAGATTATGTATTTTTTACCCAACACAAATAAAGGTATTATGGGCAAATTTTCTTCACATACCGTACTAACATCCTTCTCCCATCCAGACTTTAACTGTCGGCCTTGGATTCTCACCAAGTCCACCATTTTAAATGAAATCACTCATGGCATAGTGCCTATCGGAAAAAAATATGCTGATATTAAAATGGGTCACGGGCTTAGAACAATTGTTCATCACCGTCGGTAAGGAATTTCACCTAACCCCGAAGGAAAATATTTAATTCTTTTAGCGATGTAAAATAGTATAACATAAAGTACTCTTATTTTGTCGAATTTAATACTTTACGATACAGATATGTATTTTTGAATTCATATGGAATGTTTAACTATGCGATAAACAGCCAAAAAATAACTCCCCAGGCAATCGCCACAAAAAGCAGAACAAATAATACTGTCCATCTTCCTTTACCCATTTCGTTTCACCTCAAGAATCATTATAAGACAAAGAAAAAGACACAACAAGATAGACATGTTGTGCCTGAATCAAATGCGCCTTGGCGTATTTGCGCCAGATTTTTAGGCCCACACGATGTGGGTCATGAAGACGTTGCCACAGGATGTGGCGTCTTTAGTCTTCGATCTTACTGCTCGAAAAGTTACCTTTGAAAAATCGTGGCATCCGCCGGAGGCAGTAACATTATTCAGCAGAAGTTTGACTTCTGCTGAATAGTATTACTCTTCCCAAACTTTAACTTCTTTCATTACGTCACCCTGTTTAATACGATACACAGAATCCAGTCCTTCAATTACTTGACCAAAAACAGTGTGTACACCATCTAAATGAGGCTGTGACTCATGCACAATGAAAAATTGGCTTCCACCAGTATCTTTTCCTGCATGTGCCATAGATAATGATCCTGGTACATGTTTATGTGGATTTCCTTCTGTTTCACATTTAATTGTATAACCTGGTCCACCAGTTCCATTTCCACGCGGACAACCACCTTGTGCGACAAAGCCCGGAATGACACGGTGGAATGTTAGGCCATTATAAAACCCTTCGTTTGCAAGCTTTTCAAAGTTTGCTACAGTTCCAGGTGCTTCATTTGAATATAACTCAATTACAATTTTTTCTCCATTTTCAAATTCAATGCTAGCTTTTTTCATTTGAAACCTCCACTTATTTTCTTTCGTCCATATGTATTGAACAGGTTCATTTTACTATAAATGGGTGGAATAATCCAATGTGAAAGGAGGCGTTTTTCATAATAGAGGTCAAATAGATATTTTTAGTAACGAATATTGTATAATATGAACGATGGATAACCTAGTTTTTGAATAATTAAAGGAGGAACCTAGTTTGAGATATAGATTTATACTCTCGATTTTACTTGTGTTTTCACTCATTTTTCCATCACTTAGCTTCGCAGACGCTGCACCTGGAGATGTGATTATTACACTTGGTGAAGACCTAACCGAAACTCAAAAAGAAACAATCCTAAAAGAAATGAACGCACCTGAGAACCCTCAGATTGTCGTTGTCACAAATGCGGAAGAACATCAATACCTTGGAAGCTATATACCAAAAGCAAGAATCGGGAACAAAGCCCTATCATCTGCTTCGATTACCATTGGGGAAAAAGGTTCTGGGTTAGATGTAACAATTTCAAAACATATCACTCTAATTACAGAAGAAATGTATGCTAATGCATTGATTACAGCCGGGGTGAAGGATGCAAAAATCTATGTAACTGGACCTTTTGATGTTTCCGGAACAGCAGCATTAACCGGAATTATTAAAGCTTATGAGATTTCTTCAGACAAAGTAATACCTGAGGATGTTAAGCAGATTGCTAATGAAGAAATGGTTGAAACCACAAAATTAAGTGAGAAATTCGGGGCTGAAGATGCTGCAGCCTTAATGGCAAAAATTAAGGATGAAATAGCTAAAAACGCACCGAAAAACGATGAAGAACTTCGTACCATTATTGTAAATGCTGCAAACGACTTGGGTATTACGTTAACAGATGCTGACATAGATCGACTCATGAACCTTTTTAAAAAGCTAATGGAACTTAATATCGACTGGAATCAGGTTGGAGAACAATTAAATTTAGCTAAAGAGAAGCTAACAAATTTTCTTGAATCTGAAGAAGGGCAAACCTTTTTGGATAAGGTTAAAGAATTTTTTATAAACCTAATTGACGCCATAAAGAATTTTTTCAAATAATGAACATAATGAAAACCCACGAATTCAAATTCGTGGGTTTTCTAGTTCGATTTATTCGATAACTTTTGATTTTAATGGAATGTCCAGTCTTACTAAATCCTCATAGCTCTCACGTTGGACGACAAGCTGCGCTTCTCCATTCTCTACAAATACAACTGCAGGTCTTGGAATCCGGTTATAATTATTAGCCATGGCATAACCGTATGCCCCTGTACAGAATACTGCTAGCATATCATCTGAGTTTGCTTTTGGTAATGGTAAATCCCAAATAAGCATATCTCCGGATTCGCAGCACTTACCAGCAATTGAAACTGTTTCTTCAACAGGATCCAGGGCGCGATTTGCTAAAACTGCCTCATATTTCGCTTGATATAATGCAGGTCTGATATTATCCGTCATTCCTCCGTCAACCGCAAGGTATTGGCGAATGTTTGGTACTTCTTTTCGAGAACCAACAGAGTAAATCGTTGTTCCTGCATCTCCTACCATTGAGCGACCTGGCTCAATCCAAATTTCAGGAATATCAATAGAAAGATCATCAGCAAACTTTTTTACTTCCCCGATAATCGCTTCTACATACTTTGACACCGGAAGTGGTTTATCCTCTTCCGTGTACCGAATGCCAAACCCACCACCAAGATTTAAAACTTTAGGTGCAAATTCAAAACGTTCCTTCCAGTCTTTAAGTTTTGCAAACATTTTACCAGCAGCAACTAAAAATCCTGTTGTTTCAAAAATTTGCGAACCAATATGCGAATGAATCCCTAATAACTCTAAGTATTCTGAATGAAGCGCTTGCTCTACTGCTTGGTCTGCCTGTCCGTTTTCAAGTCCAAATCCAAACTTAGAGTCTTCTTGCCCAGTTGTAATATAATCATGGGTGTGCGCTTCAACACCTGGCGTTACGCGCAATAAAATCTTCATCGTTGACTTATTTTCGATACAAACCTGTTCTAACAATGAAAGTTCATAAAAATTATCAACTACAATACATCCGATTGCTTGTTTAACCGCCATGTCAAGTTCTTCATAGCTTTTATTATTACCATGGAAGTGAATTCGGTCCACTGGAAAACCCGCTTGTAGAGCAGTAAATAATTCACCACCAGAAACAACATCTAGGGATAGGCCTTCCTCGTGGGCGAGCTGAACCATTGCAATCGTTGAAAAGGCTTTACTTGCATACGCTACCTGCGCAGGAATATTTAGTTGTTTAAATGTTTCACGAAAGCTTCTTGCACGTTCTCTGATAAGTGCAACATCATACACATATAAAGGAGTGCCATATTGTTTTGCTAATTCTACAGTATCTATACCACCAATTTCTAAGTGGTTTTTTTCATTTACTTTGCTTGTTCCATGCAAAAACATTTAATTCCCCTCATTCCATCAAAGAGTACTCATCAGAGTCTAAAATGATAAAGCATTTTTCGTGCTTATCCCGCCTTTATAAAGAAAAAGACAGCCAATCACTTATAGTCATCAGCTGTCTTAACATCTTTAACGCTGTGCTATGAAAAAAGATTAACACAACGTAATATATGGCGCAACTATTGTTTGAAAGGTTTTTGGGGATGTACGATACTTGGTCTTATCTTTGCTCCTGGTACAGAAGTCCGAATTACAATTTGCAGCAATGCCTTCCCATTAAAAGGTAAAAACGGCCAAAGATATGGCGTATTAAGGGACCGAATATTGGCCAAGAACAAGAAATAGACCGTACTACCAATAATAAATCCAGGCACCTTAAAAATTGCTACTAGAACTAAAAGAAATAGTCTTGCAATTTTATTGGCAGCACTTAATTCATAGCTTGGGGTTGCAAATGTACCAACTGCAGCAATGGCTACATAAAGAATCACCTCGGGCCCAAATAATCCAACATCAATTGCAATTTGACCGATTAATGCCGCCGCTATTAAGCCCATTGCTGTTGATAATGGTGTTGGCGTATGTATCGCCGCCATCCTTAAAAATTCAATTCCCATATCGGCGAGAAAAATTTGAACAACTATCGGAATATTTGATTTTTCATTAGGACCAATATAATCAATTGCCTTAGGTATCATATCCGGTTCTAAAACTAATAAAAACCAGAGTGGCAAAAGAAAGATTGAGGCGAGAATACCAACAAACCTTGTCCATCTTAATAACGTACCAACTGCAGGTGCTTGGCGATATTCCTCGGCATGCTGCACATGATGGAACATCGTTGTAGGCGTGATAATTACACTTGGCGACGTATCAACCATTATGATGACATGCCCCTCTAGTAAATGGGTTGCTGCAACATCCGGTCTTTCTGTATATCTAACCAATGGATAAGGATTATAACCTTGATGAACTAAGAATTCCTCTATCGTTTTATCTGACATTGTTAGGCCATCAACATCAATCTTGCTAAGTTCATTTTTAATTAGTTTTACTAAACCTGGGTTGGCAATATCTTGTATATAAGAAACACAAATATCTGTCTTTGATCTTTCACCGACCTGCATGATCTCATTACGGAGTCTTTCATCACGTATTCTTCTTCTCGTTAGTGCACAATTCACAATTATATTTTCCACATATCCATCTCGAGCACCACGGACCACTTTTTCGGTATCGGGCTCTTGCGGTGTTCTTCCTGGGTAACTTCGTACGTCAACAGCTAATCCTGAATCTTCCCCTTCAACTAAAAAGAGGATTAGACCTGAAAGGATTGTATCAACAGCCTCATCAAGATTCTTGATCGTGCTTACTTGTTGATGAACAAGGCGGTTCTCAATGATTTGGAAGGCCAAATTTGTGTTCTTTTCATTATCATTGATATTTACTAATTCCTCTAAAATTTGAACAATAAATGCGGTATCGCAAAGTCCATTTAGATAATAAAGATGAACTTCCTTATTTAAAATCTTAATCCTTCTAACACCGATATCAAAATTTGTAGTACCTAAACCTATACGTGATTCGAAATATTTATCATTTTTGACTATATCAGGAGAGATTGGGGTCATTTTCTTTTCTTGTCCGATCATAACCACTCCTTTCAAGTATTAATTCCACTGCTTTTCTTGTTACGGGAGCACCTAGTTTAAGATCATCCTTACGTGCCATTTTTCCAATATCTCCAATACCCACGATGATGGGCACATCCAACTCGTCTAAACAATACACCGTATCTCCATTAATTCGACCAATATCATATTCAGTAATCCCGCTTTTATCAACACCGTATTCCGTAAGGTTTAAGTCTCTGTCAATACAGATGTCAACCTTTGTCCATTCTGTTTGATGGGTTTTTGACGCAACTGCTATAACACCTAACACTTCAATTTTAGGGTGCTTTGCTACATGCTTTAATGCCTGCTCCCCCGTTCCTTCCCCCAATAACCCACTATCATCAAACATAACAAATACAGGGTCGTAAGGGGTGTCTAGAATGTGTTTCACGATTTCTTTTCCGGTTAGAGTTGTTGGGTTTCCTTGGGATTTTGAAATACATCGTCCCCCAACCTCTTTTGCTATATATTCTAATGTCTTTTGTGCATATTCATCACCATCTGTTACTAGAATCACTTTTCTTCTAGTTTCATTCATAGATCCTATCCTTTCGCTCTGAAAATCAGTGCAACTAAGAAAGAGAACAAAATAGCCGAGGATATGCCAGCGGAAGTCAATTCAAATATCCCCATTGCGATACCAATTAATCCATGTTCTTCAGCACTTTCCATCGCACCATGTAAAAGGGAATGCCCAAAGCTTGTAATTGGAACAGTCGCTCCAGCGCCCGCAAATTCGATTAAATTGTCGTAAACATTAAACCCATCCAAAATTGTTCCAGCTACGACAAAAACACTCATTACATGAGCAGGTGTTAATTTTGCAAAATCAAGTAAGAGCTGTCCAATCACACATATTGCTCCACCGACTAAAAATGCGTATAAATATTCCATTTCCAACTCACCACCATCAAATGCGCCTTAGCGTATTGCGCCCGATTTTTTAGGCCCACACGNNNNTGCCACAGGATGTGGCGTACTTAGTCTTTGATCTTAAGCTCGAAAATTTTCCTTTTAAAAATCGAGGCATCCGCCAGAGGCTAATTTTATTCAGCTAGGTTTGAACCCTTACTGAATTTTATTGTGTTGATACATTCATACCACCATTTTATAAAAGAGTAATGAATAAATTAAACTCGTTCCAACACCACACCATGTGCGATAGTAGGAATGGTTTCCTTTTGTTGAATCATGGTTGGGCTAAGAAGTGCACCTGTTGCAACAATAAAAACCTTGTTTAAATTGCCACTAATAAGCTCTTTTACGATATGCCCGTACGTAACAAGTGCTGAACAAGCACAGCCACTTCCCCCGGCAAACACTTCTTGATCTGAGTGATAAAGCATCAACCCACAGTCATTATGTTTGTTGCCCAAATCATAGCCTTCTTCTTTTACCATTTCTTTTAGAATTGGACTTCCAATACCAGAGAGGTCTCCAGTCGCAATCAAGTCATATTCATCTTGATTGATATTTAAATCCTGAAAATGTCGAGTAATGGTATCAGCTGCTGCTGGTGCCATCGCTGAACCAAGATCAAAAGGATTTGTCATTCCTAAATCGATCACTTTTCCTATCGTTGCTGAAGTTATCCGAATCGGTCCTTTCTCTTTACTTACTAAAGCTGTTCCACCACCTGTAGCAGTAAAGGTTGCAGTATCTGGCTTTTGCCCACCATACTCGATTGGATATCGGAATTGCCTTTCGGCCGTTGCATTATGACTGCTCGTCGATGCTAGGATTCTGTTTGCAAATCCGCCATCAACAAGTGCTGAACCAACTGCTAGGGATTCCATAGAAGTTGAACAAGCTCCAAACATACAGATTAATGGAATTTGATGATGTCTGGCCGCATAGTTTGTCGTAACATTTTGATTTAATAAGTCTCCAGCTAAAAAGAAATCAATATCTTCATTTGATAAGTTCACCTTTTGGAGACAAGAATCAATTGAGTCTACCATTAGCCTTCTTTCAGCAGATTCCCAGGAATCTTCGCCACAATGTAAATCTTCATATTTTATATCAAAACTGGCACCTAAGGGTCCTGCACTTTCTTTTGGTCCCACAGCTGTCCCTGTTGAATTTAAAAATATTTGATTTTCAAATACCCACGTCTGTTTTCCAACTAGCCTCATCTATGCCCACTCCTTTAATCATTCAAGAAATTGTGAGATTAAAGAAATAACGTATAATCCCGACAATATACGCAGAAACTGCTCCGAAAACGATGACACTGCCCGCAAGTTTAAACATATTTGTAGCAATTCCTAAAACCACACCTTCGCTTTTATATTCCATCGCTGCACTTGTCATCGAGTTCGCAAATCCTGTTACAGGAACCGCAGAACCCGCACCCGCAAATTGCCCAAGCTTGTCATAGAGGCCAAACCCGGTTAACAAGGCCGAAATTAAAATCAGGGTTGCGACAGTTGGATTTCCCACATCTTTTTCCGAAAAATCAAAGAATGTCATATAGAAATTCTGTATACCTTGGCCAATACAGCAAATAGCTCCTCCAACTAGAAAAGCTTTTACACAATTTAGAAAATACTTCGGTTTAGGCTGGAATTTTTTAATGCTATTTTTGTAATCATCTTTTATTTTTTTCTTAGTAGCCACTTCATCTTCACTCCCTACGTGCTAAATATGAACCATACCTATTATCATTTAACGTAATACATCCATTGGAATAAAGATCCTGCAATTTTCCCGAAAACAATTGCCATAACTAAAATCACAATTTTACTTTCGATGCCAATTCGTTTTGCTAATATCGGAAAAACATTAAGTACTTCTGTTAGTGCAGCGGCCAGCATTCCAACGAATATTCCACTTGCTAATCCTACGGGGAGTACTAAAAAATCCCAAAGGTGAAAGATATGATCATTTAATGTAAACCAGCCACCAAATACCGCACCGAGTACAACACCCCACTCATAAAATCGAATAAATTTCATTGTTTTAGTTAATTGTGTAAGCCGAGGGATAATGCCTAAGACAGCTAAAAAAGCGACAAAACCGCCTCCAACTGCAAGTCCACTTCCTAATCCTATAAAAATAATTAGCAGGACTTTAATTGTCATCGATGTGTTTCATGCTTTCTTTATTTTCTTTGAGAATCAAATAATTATCTAAATCCTGCTGGTAATTAAACATTTCAACTTCAAGTGGACTTGGTTCTTCGTTAAGTCGTTTGCGGAAAAAATGATTGAAAAATAAAATCATTCCTAGCCCTAAACCTAATGAATATGGAATTTGAAAGAGCAATGGTTTTGGAACCACATCGCCAGTAATCATGGTATAGATACGTAGATGAACTTCCCTCATTGACACGTCTTCATGGAAATTCATCATAGTAAGGGCTGCCCCTATAAATAATAAAAACCAAACTGCTACAAATAGCGCAGTTGCAAACCGCTTTTTCTTAAGCGCTACCTCAATAATGGTTTGTGCGGGACCGACCGTTTGAATATCAACATGAGGAAATCGCCTCCTGATTTGTTCGATAACCTTCATTACATCAATGACAATTATGTTTTTATCTTTTTTGCTTACCTGATGAATAGCAATCTTTTTAATTTCCTGTGCGATGTTTTCCTCAGCACTTATTTGTACGATTTCTCCAATTTTTACTGTTGCATTGGGTTGTACCAGTACGCGATGGCGCATTCGAACATAAATTGATTTTTCCATCACTTTCACACCCTACACATTGTTTTCCTTATATATCTAGTATGTTAAATCTTGCTTATCTAATGCGATTGGACCACAAACTCCAATAATTACCACGCTTTAACATGGGGATTATCTTTTTCACAAATAAAAAAACCGAATGGATTATACGTCCATTCGGTCCTTCATTTGTTGTAATATTTTTTTCTCTAGCCTCGACACTTGTACTTGAGATATACCTAGCCGTGTCGCGACTTCTGATTGAGTTTGATCCTTATAATATCGCAAGTAAACGATTAATCTCTCGCGCTCATCCAGCTCGCGTATTGCTTCCTTAAGTGCAATTTTATCAAACCATTTTGTTTCATTATTATCCGCTATTTGATCAAGTAATGTAATCGGGTCACCATCATTTTCATATACGGTTTCATGAATGGATGAAGGGGCTCGACTTGCCTCTTGGGCTAAAACAACATCTTCAGGAGTGATTTCTAAGTACTCCGCAATCTCTGCAATTGTTGGTACTCTACCGAATTGCTTTGACAACTCATCCTTAGCTTTCCGAATTTTATTTCCGGTTTCCTTTAATGAACGACTCACCTTTACCGTTCCATCGTCCCTTATAAACCGCTGGATTTCACCGATAATCATTGGTACAGCGTAGGTTGAAAATTTAACATCATATGATAAATCAAATTTATCGACTGACTTCAATAGTCCAATGCAGCCTATTTGAAACAAATCATCTGGTTCATAGCCTCGATTCAAAAACCGTTGTACAACAGACCAAACTAACCTCATATTCTTCTGGACGATTAGATCACGTGCTTCCTGTCGTCCTTCTTGGCTGAGTTTGATTAAATTCTTAACCTCATTGTCCTTTAAATACGTTTCACTTTTGTTGTTCTTGACCTCCACATCCATTGGCAAGTCTCCTTAATTGCATAACGCTTTACTCTTTGATAAATGCTTTGTAAGCCGTAATGTTGTACCTCGTGCTGAACCTGTTTCCACTTCGAACTCATCCATGAAGTTTTCCATGATCGTAAAGCCCATACCTGATCGCTCAAGCTCTGGTTTTGTTGTAAACAATGGCTGCCTTGCTTCCTCGAGATCGTTGATTCCAATTCCTTCGTCTTTTATCGTGATATACACGGTACTGTCTTCCATTTTGCATGAAATATAAACAATCCCACTTGGATCACTTTCATATCCATGAATAATTGAGTTTGTTACGGCCTCAGACACAACTGTCTTAATTTCAGTTAGTTCGTCCAAGGTTGGATCGAGTTGTGTAATAAATGCTGCTACAGCTACACGAGCAAATGACTCATTTTGGCTTAGTGCTGAAAATTGAAGGTGCATTTCATTTTTCATTACGCCACCCCCAATGACTGAAGCGCAAAAGACTCATCACGCTCTAATCGAATGATTTTGAAAAGGCCAGACATTTCAAATAAACGTTCGACCTGCGTTGAAATGGAACAAACAACCATTTCTCCACCTAAATTTTTAATTTGCTTGTATCTTCCTAAAATAACACCTAATCCTGAGCTATCCATAAATGAAAGCTTTTCAAGATTCAATAAGATGTGATTAATTTGATTGCTCTCAATCGTATCTGTTACCTTTAATCGCAATTCTTCAGCGGTATGATGATCTAGCTCACCAGATAGCCGAATACATAACACATTGTGTTTTACCTCAAGTTCAATTCCAAGACTCACTTTACAATGCCTCCTTTAAATCGTATAGTGAGTCTTTTCGCTATTTACATGAAAGATTCCTTCTTGATGACAAAACTAGTGTTCATTCGGCAAAAAAAACAGAAAAGCGTAAGGCGCCCTAACAGAGGAACATCGACTAACTACCGCCACGTCCTGTGGTGAACGTCGATGTCAGCACTTACTGTGCAAGTCAAGCATAAGACGAGCGCTGACAGAAGGCACCTTTTACCTTAAGAAGCGATTGGCTTATACCAGAGAGCCGATGGCGACTGGAGCTAGACATCAAGAACTAGGTAACAGTTTATGGAGTTTTATTAAAAGTTCCCATTGTCCGTTTAAATAGCTTCCACCAGTTGGCTGCATCGACATCTTTTTCAGCAACAAGTGGGCTTTCGCTTAAAACTTTTCCATCTTTTTTAATAACCAATTTTCCGATAACATCACCTTTTTTAATCGGTGCATTAAGCTTCTCATCTACCGCAACTTCCTTTTGTACATCATCGATTTTTTCACCTTTTTTTGTTAAAAGTGAAATTGGTTCTGATGTCACAAGGTTAATTTTCTTTTGACTCCCCTTACTTACCTTTGCTTGGGCAACTTCCTGATTACGTTCATATAAAGGGTGTGTTTTATACTGACTAAAGCCATAGTCAAGCATCTTTGTTACTTGCGCATTCCGCTCCTTTGGTGTTGGTGCTCCAAAGATAACAGATATTAAACGCATATCTTCTTTTTCAGCAGTAGCTGTTAAACAATATTTCGCCTCGGTTGTAAAACCTGTTTTTAACCCATCCACCCCTGGATAAAATCTCACAAGGCGATTTGTATTCACAAGCCAAAACTTATTATCAGTGTTTTGACGTAAATAATCTTCATATTGACCTGTGAATTTAGTGATTTCCTCATATTTCAGCAATTCCTTTGACATGATTGCCATGTCATGTGCAGAGCTAAAGTGATTTTCCGCAGGAAGGCCAGTCGGATTTTGAAATAATGTATTTTTAAGGCCTAATTCCTTTACCTTGTTATTCATCATTTCAACGAAAGCTTCTTCTGAACCTGCTATTTTTTCTGCCATTGCAACGGATGCATCATTGCCTGAACCGATGGCAATACCTTTTAACATTTCTTCAACTGTCATTTCTTCGCCTGGCTCAAGGAATATTTGTGATCCCCCCATTGATGCGGCATGTTCACTGGTTCTAACTTTGTCAGAATAGGTGATACTACCTTTATCAAGGGCTTCCATGATTAAAAGCAATGTCATGATTTTCGTCATGCTTGCAGGTGGAAGCTTTTCATCACTATTTTTTTCGTAAAGAATCTTTCCTGTATCACGTTCAATTAAAATTGCAGATTTTGCATTATTCGCTAGATCAACAGTTGACTCCTGTGCAGAAGCGAAAGGGCTAACCGTAAAAATCATGATTGTTGAAAGTAACAGACTTATAAATACGCGTTTCATCTCCAAACCCTCCATTCTTTATACTTTCCCATTTTTTCCAACAAACCAAATAATATACATAAAAAAAGAAAGAGGGTTGGAGCTATCCCCCAAACATAAAAAAACCGAGGATATTTATCCTCGGAATGTGAATTATGAAATCTTATCGATAATTAATGTAGGTGCTGTTACTGGATTTTCTGAAATTGAGATGCTTTCTGATAGTTTCTTTTTTATGTCAGCAATATCTTCAAAATTACTATGGATGGTTACAAGGCTTTCTCCTTTTGAAACCTTGTCACCGATTTTTTTCCGAAGAACAAGCCCAACCGCCAAATCAATTGACGATTCCTTTGTTGCTCTTCCCGCACCTAGAAGCATAGCTGCTGTACCAATTGAATCGGCAATTATCTCTGAAACATAACCATCCGATTCAGCTTCAAATTCAAATAGATATTTTGCTTTTGGAAGGTTTTCAGGTGAATCCACGACAGAAGCATCTCCACCCTGTGATGATAAAAATAGCTTAAAGGTTTCTAACGCTTTTCCATTTTTGATTGTTTCCTCAAGCATCGCTCTAGCTTCTTCAAGAGAATTTGCTTTTTTCGCGAGTAAAACCATCTGGCTTCCTAAGACTAGACAGAGTTCCTCTAAATCGGCAGGACCTTCTCCTTTTAACGTATCAATCGCCTCTTTTACCTCAAGAGCATTGCCTATGGCAAAACCAAGCGGCTGACTCATATCTGAAATAATCGCCATTGTGTTTCGACCAACATTATTCCCGATATCGACCATTGTCTTAGCCAAGTCCTTCGCATCATCTAAATCCTTCATAAACGCACCTGCGCCAGTTTTTACGTCTAAAACAATCGCATCTGCTCCTGCCGCAATTTTTTTACTCATAATTGAGCTAGCAATTAATGGGATACTGTTAACAGTCGCAGTAACATCTCGTAACGCATAAAGCTTTTTATCTGCTGGTGTTAAATTTCCGCTTTGCCCTATAACTGCAACCTTATTTTGATTGACAAGACGAATAAAGTCATCATTGGTAATTTCAACATGGAAGCCCGAAACAGATTCAAGTTTGTCAATCGTTCCGCCAGTATGACCTAGTCCACGCCCTGACATCTTTGCAATAGGTACTCCAACTGATGCAACCAAAGGAGCTAACACTAGTGTGGTTGTATCACCTACACCACCGGTACTATGTTTATCCACCTTGACTCCTTCAATTCCTGAAAGGTCAATCGTGTCACCAGACTGAACCATCGCCATTGTAAAATCCGCTTGTTCCTGTTTCGTCATTCCCTTAAAAAAGACTGCCATTGTAAATGCACTCATTTGATAATCGGGAATTTCACCTTTTGTATACCCATCTACAACAAATGATATTTCCTCTGCTGTTAATTGCATTCCATCTCGTTTTTTTTCGATTAAATCAACCATTCTCATTATTCTTCACCTTTTCCAACCGGTCATTTTTGTGACTTAGATTTTCTTCACAATTTGTTTAACAAGTGATAAAAAGTCATTTTTTACTTTTTCTGTTGTTTCAATTACTTCATCATGGGTAAGAGGCTGATCCAATATCCCTGCAGCCATATTTGAGATACAGGAAATGCCTAGCACCCTTAGGTTAGCGTGGCGTGCAATGATCACTTCAGGAACAGTTGACATTCCTACTGCGTCCCCACCTAGTGTTCGAAGCATTCTGATTTCTGCAGGTGTTTCATAGGATGGTCCTGTCATCCCAACATAGACCCCTTCTTGAATCGCAATATTCAATTCATTCGCTACTTTTCTTGCGAGAGTGCGTAGTTCTTTTGTATACGCTTCTGACATATCCGGAAACCTTGCACCGAACTTCGAATCATTTGGTCCAATTAACGGGTTTTGCCCGAAATTAAGATGATCTGTAATAATCATTAAATCACCTGGTTTAAATGATTCATTTACTCCTCCCGCTGCATTTGTCACAACTAAAGTTGTGACACCAAGTTCTTTCATCACACGTACAGGGAATGTAACCTTATCAAGACTATATCCCTCATAAAAATGAAATCGTCCTTGCATAGCTACAACAGATTTTCCTTGCAAGGTTCCAAATACAAGCTGCCCTGCATGACCTTCTACTGTTGAAACTGGAAACTCCGGAATTTGATCATATGGCACTTTGATTGGATTTTCAATTTCATCTGCCAAAACCCCCAAGCCTGAACCCAAAATCAATCCGATTTCAGGTACTGCTTGGCTTTTTTCCTTTAAAAATTGCGCTGCTCTTTCTATGATTGATTTATCCATTCCTATATTCCCCCGTTAATCTCTGAAAGAAAACTCTTTCCATGTTTAGGTAAAGATACATTAAAATTATCCGCTACTGTTGCACCAATATCAGCAAAAGTTGTCCGTAACGGTAATTCCTTTCCGCCAGCCATTTTTTTGTTGTAAACCAATAATGGAACATATTCACGTGTATGATCCGTTCCAGAATGAACAGGATCATTTCCATGGTCTGCTGTAATGATTAGTAAATCATCATCTGTTAATTTTTCAAATACTTCAGGTAGACGGGCATCATACTCCTCTAGCGCATTTCCGTATCCTTTTGGATCACGGCGATGTCCAAATAATGCATCAAAATCAACAAGATTTACAAAGCTTAAGCCCGTAAAATCCATATTAAGAGTTTGAACTAATTTATCCATTCCATCCATATTTGACTTTGTACGTAGAGCTTGGGTAACACCCTCACCATCATAAATATCTGAAATTTTTCCAATTGCGATAACATCAAAACCTTGATCACTTAATTCATTCATCACGGTACGCTCAAATGGCTTTAAAGCATAATCATGTCTATTTGATGTTCTTGTAAAATTGCCAGGTTCCCCAACAAATGGGCGGGCGATGACACGTCCGACCATATATTTTTCATCTAGCGTTAATTCACGTGCAATTTCACATATTTTATATTGCTCTTCAATTGGCACAATTTCCTCATGTGCTGCGATTTGTAGAACCGAATCAGCAGATGTGTAAATGATTAATTTACCTGTTTTCATGTGTTCTTCGCCAAGTTCATCAATAATAGCGGTTCCAGATGCTGGCTTATTCCCTAAAATTCCACGTCCAGTCCTTTTTTCAAGCTCATCTAATAATTCCTTTGGAAACCCATCTGGGAAAACCTGAAATGGCGTTTCAATATGTAAGCCCATAATTTCCCAATGGCCTGTCATTGTATCCTTTCCATTAGAAGCCTCTTGCATTTTCGTATAGTAAGCAAGCGGCCCGTTTTGAACTGGAATTCCTTTAATTTCACGAATGTTACTTAAGCCTAACTTTGCCATATTCGGCATATTGAGGCCATTCATTTCCTCCGCGATATGTCCTAAAGTATCTGAACCCTCATCACCAAATTTCTTCGCATCTGGTGCTTCTCCAATTCCAACAGAGTCCATGACAATTAGGAAAATTCGTTTATATGTATAAGCAGACATGTAATTCCCTCCCAAAATATTCTATGCTTTCTAAGAAGTATTTTCCCCTTCTAGTTGCAACTTACTCAATTTTTCACATTTGATTAACTTTATTTAGCCGAGTTCACGACTAAATAAAGTTAAAGC
>NZ_JBALOP010000004.1:34980-64578 GCF_036962685.1 Bacillus sp. JJ1566
TTTTAAAGGAAATTTTTCGAGGCAAGATCGAAATAAAATCGGGCGCAAATACGCCATGGGCGTATTTGATTGTCGGAAGTCTGACATCTTAGAGTATAAGTGTGTATGTATGTCTTTTCAAGTAGATTACGAGAACTTTAGTAAAAATTGTTAACGTTATTTGACCAAAAAAAAGCCAGACGTAATTGTCTAGCATTCTACTAATGAATTTTAGGCCCGAGGATGATAGGTTTTATAGACATCCTTTAAACGTGTTTTTGTGACATGCGTATAAATTTGAGTCGTTGAAATGTCTGCATGACCAAGCATTTCCTGCACGGCCCTGAGGTCAGCCCCATTTTCTAAAAGATGTGTCGCAAATGAATGACGAAGCGTATGAGGTGTTAATTCCTTTTCGATACGGGCATCTTTTGCGATTTTCTTTAAGTTTTTCCAGAATCCTTGTCTTGTCATGCGATTCCCATGATGATTCACAAAAAAGGCGTCTGTTTTCTTTTGCTTCACTAGTTGACCACGACCATGGTCTAAATATGCCTGTAATGCTTTTGTTGCTACACTTCCTAGTGGAACAATGCGCTCCTTGCTTCCTTTTCCAAGGCATCTGATAAATCCCATCGACAAGTGTATATCTGCCAAATTTAAGTTTATAAGTTCACTAACACGAAGGCCTGTTGCATATAAAAGCTCAAGCATTGCCTTATCCCGTATACCTAGCGGTTTGTCCAATTTTGGTGCATCCAACAATGCCTCAACTTCGGATATATTTAATACTTTCGGCAGTGTACGCTCGGCTTGTGGCGTTTCTATCTGTTCAGTTGGATCTTGATTGGTTACTTTTTCACGAAACAAAAATTTATGAAAAGAACGTATTGATGCTATATGCCTTGCTAAGGTTCTTGATGAATTTCCTTGTTCCTTTAAAGCTTTTAAAAAATGAATCACTTGCACTCTGTTTACATCATTAAACGATGAAATATTTTCAACCTTTGTGACATACTGATAGTATTTTTTAAGATCCCGTTCATAGGATTTCACTGTATTGGTAGCAAGTCTTCTTTCGACAACTAAGTAATGCAAATAATCCTTCACTTGATCTTCCACTGATCTCTACTCCCCATTTCGGTAAAAAAACAGTAATCTATCTAACAGGCCTTCCTCCTTTTCTTCAATCATTGAGGTAGCCTTCACTGAGGATCCTTCCGGTTCATCATATTTGTGGTAATTTTGATATTCCTCATTAATCCATATAATACCATAATAAAACAAAATCGTGCATCCAGTAAACAATACGAAAACCTTTATTGTATCATAAACAACCCGAAACCATTGTCTCATAGTCATCCTCCAATAAACTATTCATTATTAGAAGATATGCCAAATTTACATGGTTTTATACACGCTTATCCCATTTTTCAGTATAACTTTTTAAACCTATTAAGCTATGAAAATGAAAAAACCCTTTTCTCGGAAGGAAAAGGGTAGTTTATTTAAGTACGTCTGATTCTTCTTTTACCTCTTTATCATGACAACGATGACATATCCCATGGAAAGTTAAACGATGGTCTTTAATAATAAAATTCCAATTTTTTTCAACGATTTCTTCAACATCCTCAAGTAAATCTTCTTGAATTTCGTCGACTGCGCCACATTCTATACATACGAGATGATGATGGAAATGTGCTGCACCTTCTTGGCGAAGGTCGTATCTGGAAACACCATCTCCAAAATTTATTTTATCAACAATCTTTAATTCAGTAAGTAATTCAAGTGTCCGATAGACGGTTGCTAAGCCGATTTCTGGCGACTTTTCTTTTACAAGGAGGTAGACATCTTCGGCACTTAAATGATCCTCTTCATGTTCAAGCAGTACCCGAACGGTCGCCTCACGCTGTGGTGTAAGCTTATAGCTAGACGAATGCAACTGTTTTTTTATACGATCGATTCGATTTTCCATGTAAAACTTTCCCTCCCTCGCCGTTACTTCATTATTATACCAGAAGAAGGGGCACTGTCCAAATAAAACCTATTATAAATAACAGTAAATAATTCTTGTTATTTAATAACCATTCTTATTTGTTCACCACATCAATTATTTCCTTCATCAGGACGGGAGAAGCGAATGCCTCCACAGCTGAAGCCATTAAAATCACAAAACTTACAGCAACCATCAACAGTGAATATCGTGTCAATAACTGTAAAATGGGTTCATTCATTCGTTTCATAAATTGCTGTCGAATCATTTTCATTGAGAATGCAACAGAGACTGTACCGACGATGATGAATGTCGGAATGATTAATAGATTCTGAGGAAGAACGGAAACAAATGATAAGAGAAAACCGCTCCAGCCCATTTGATTGACAAGAAAGCCAACCGTAAATCCGACAACAACTCCCTTTAGGAATAACAGAATTAAAATAATCGGCAGCCCAATAATCGAGATTCCTAAAATCCACATAAGGCCGACATATTTAAGGTTATGAAGGATGCTTTGTTTGAACATGTCAGTTGAACTGGCATAGGTTCCTTCAGATACCTCTCCAAAAAAACGACTTAAATAGAAAAAAAGGTCTTCTTTTTGACTGGGATTTAGGCTGTTTACGACGATTGCCCCAAAGATGACACCCATGAGAAATAGTACCGAAATAAATAAATATATGGATGAATGTTCACGAAAATGGTTAACTACAATTGTTTTATATGGCTGTTGCTTTCTCATCTTTCGTCCTCCTATCAATCTTCTAGTAGATTCTATGAAGACAAATAGAGTTCTATGACAACTTACCAAAACTATTTCTATTAATTCGGCCATTTTCACAAACAGAAAAGAGACTCTTTTTATTTAGAGTCTACTTTTCCATATTTCCCGCCTCCTCCGGATTTTAGGCGGAGTTTTCCTTGGCGTGCTTGTATGATAATATCGACGATAGGACCTTTCACTACACGTCTTAGTTCCTCTTCTTGTATTTCATGAAGAATAGCCATTTCTGTTTTAAAGTAATCCCTCAGTTTTTGTAAGGTTTTCGGCCCTAGCCCGGGAATAAATTCAAGCGGAACTTGGTGCACATATGGCGGACGACTTGGATTTGATTCATCGGTGTTTTTTAACTCCTGCAGCCTGTCAAAAACACCTTTTACAAAACCTTTATGGCCACAGCTAGGACAAGTCTCCGTCATAACATCCTCGATAATCGTTAAACATTTATCACAGGTAGTTTTATGATATTTTCCTAATAAAGGATCTAACCCGTAATTTGCAACAACTTCCCTACCATCTTTTTGATGGAGTGCAAGTCTAAGTTCTTCAAAGTTAGGCTCTTGCATTTTGATGATTTGATATTCCCTGGCAATTTTCGGGAGAGAATGGGCATCTGAATTGGATACAAACGTAAATTGGTGCAACTCCTTAATTTGGTCAGCCATATTCGTATTTGAACTCAACCCAAGTTCAATTGCATCTATTAAATCTTCATCAAACACTTCAGTTAACGATTGTTTTACACCCCGGCCATACATACTTTTATAAGGAGTGAAAACATGTGCAGGAATAAAAATACCGGATAGCTCATTAACCTTTCTTTGTAGTTCTCTTCCACTTACATAGATTCTTTGCGAACTCAATGTAATATTTTTCATTCGTTCAGAAAGCCAAGCTGAGAACACCTTCATTTTTTCGATTGTAGGGATAAAAGCAAGGACATGGATGGGTCCTTTACAGTTTTCATCATAGATTTCAAGCTCACTCCCTAAAATGAGAGTTACATTCTTAAACCGTAGACCACCTTCTTCATAGGGATATACCTCACCAATTTCAATTAATGCCTCAAGCTCTCTAATGACTTCCGGAACATGACAATCAATGACACCAATCATGTCCATCCCTTTAACTTCAGTGGACTCCTCCAAGATATTTCCAATTGTAAGTGATTTGGCACCGGTGATTTTTACTGGTTTACCCGAGTTTGTTCTCCCAATATGGATGTGGAGATCAACATAGTAATTGTTCATTATGGCTTATTCTCCTAATGCTTGTTGTAGTTGTAAATACTGTACCGCATAAGCCGTTTTTGCATCATAAATTTTCTTTTCTTTGATAAAATCAACTGCATCTTCTAATGTAACCTCAATCACATCAACAAATTCATCTTCATCCAAACCGGCGGGATTTTCAATTTTCTTTAGGCCTTTCGCAACAAATAGATGAACTAATTCATCGGCAAATCCTGGTGATGTATAAAAAGAAATAAGTGGGGTTAATGTTTCACAATCATAACCTGTTTCTTCTTCTAATTCTCTTTTTGCGGTGACTTCGGGTGCCTCTCCCTTTTCAAGCTTTCCAGCTGGAATTTCAACAATTACCTTCTCCAATGCTTTTCGATATTGCTGCACCATTACAAGCTTATGATCATCAGTTAATGCAAGAATGGCTACGGCTCCGGGATGCTTGATAAGCTCTCTTCTACTCGTATTACCATTCGGTAGTTCTACCTCTTCTACATGTAAATCAATCACCTTTCCTTCAAAAAGGACTTCCCTACTAATTGTCTTTTCTAGTAAATGCTCCATTATAGCCAGCTCCTTGTTCTACTAAATCTGTTCACTTCATACATTTTAGCATAGTTCAATTCTTATTTTGAAACTCCCTAGGAGGTTTTGCTATGAAAGTTGTGATTGGTGAAAATCGTGTAGCATTAGTCGGCAAAGCATGGGAAATTCGTGCAAAATTAAAGGAATATAGTCGTTCCTACCAAACGGTCCAGGAGTGGATTAATCAAGGAAAGCAGAAACAGGAGAAAAAAAGTTAACTCTCATAAGATACCTTCAAATCATTTGTGGTTCAGTCATGAAAAGGATAAACTGTGACTAGATACTAGATGAATTACAAATTTTGGAGGGGATAGTATGGATAAAAGAAGAATCGGTTCTTCTGATTTATTTGTGAGCAATATTGGACTAGGCTGTATGTCCATTGGTACGGATGAAAACAAAGCCTTACAACTCATTGATGCTGCTCTAGATTTGGGAATCAATTATTTTGACACCGCTGATTTATATGATCAAGGTCTAAATGAAGAATTTGTTGGAAAAGCGTTAAAATCTAAGAGACAAGACATTATTTTAGCCACTAAAGTAGGAAATCGATTTGAAAAAGGAAAAGAAGGGTGGTCCTGGGACCCATCAAAAAAATACATAAAGTCCGCTGTAAAAGAAAGTCTACGGCGCTTACAAACCGATTATATTGATCTCTACCAGCTACACGGAGGAACAATTGAAGATCATATCGATGAAACGATTGAAGCGTTCGAGGAGTTAAAAGAAGAAGGTGTCATTCGTTATTATGGAATTTCCTCTATCCGCCCAAATGTGATACGGGAATTTGTCAAAAAATCTTCCGTCGTAAGCGTGATGATGCAATACAGCATTTTAGATCGACGCCCTGAAGAGCAGATGCTTTCCTTTTTGAATGAACATGACGTTAGTGTCGTTACACGTGGACCTGTGGCCAAAGGCTTACTCACCAATCGACCAATTGAAGATGCTAGTCAAAATATCAAGCAAAATGGATATCTTGATTATTCCTATGAGGAGCTTCAGACTGTTATTTCTAACATCAGTACAGAAGTGGCAGGTAACAGACCATTAACAGAAATCGCACTGCAATATTGCTTATTCGAGGGTGCTGTTGCTTCCGTCGTAACAGGAGCAAGCTCTACCCGACAAATTGAAAAAAATGTTGAAGCTGTTAATGCTAAGCCTTTAACAGCAAAAGAAGTTCAGAAAATCAGAGAACTTTCAAAGGCATCGGTTTACGCACAGCATCGATAAGTCTATAAATCAACCCCACAGGTATCTGTGGGGTTTTATCATTATTTAAAATCTGACCATTTAAGGCCGCTTTCGTTCAATAGCTCCTCAAATGACTTATTTTTATCTCGTTGTCTTCGTTCTTCCCGTTGTCGTTCAAGCTCTTCTTCTTGTTTCTTTTGCGCTTCCTCTTTTAACTGCTGTTGTGTATTTTTTAACTTTGATACAATATCCTCATTCAGTAAATCTCCAAGGCTAAGCTTTTCATCTTTTTGCTTTTTAACAGATGGCTTTTGTTTCTTTTTAGCCATATTATCCCTCCATACAACGACTGCGTTCACTATTATTATACCAAAAAAAGCGAATAACCGCTTAGTGGTTATTCGCCAAAGTACTAATCGATATTTTCAATAATTGTCGCTACACCTTGACCGCCACCAATACATAATGTCGCTAATCCATAGCGATCATTACGACGCTTTAGCTCATGAATTAGAGTGACAAGAATTCTTGCCCCGCTTGCACCAATTGGATGACCTAAGGCAATTGCCCCACCGTTCACATTTAATATATCGTGGTTAAACTGAAGCTCACGGTCTACAGCAATTGACTGAGCCGCAAATGCTTCATTTGCTTCGATTAAATCCATATCACTGACACTTAACCCACACTTTTCCATTGCTTTTTGGACAGCTGCAACCGGGCCAATTCCCATAATACTTGGGTCAACACCGGCGTTTCCATTTGCTTTTATGGTAACTAATCCTTTAATGCCAAGCTCATCCGCTTTCTTTTTACTCATCACAACAAATGCAGCGGCTCCATCGTTGATACCAGAAGCATTACCTGCAGTAACAGAACCGTCCTTCTTAAAAGCTGGGCGCAAGCCACCAAGTTTTTCTGCAGTTGTACCTGCTTTAGGGTATTCGTCCGTATTAAAGACAACGCTTTCTTTTTTCCGTTGTGGAATGATCACAGGGACAATTTCTTCCTTGAATTTACCTGCTTGAATTGCAGCAATCGCTCTTTCCTGACTGCGTGCTGAAAAACTGTCCTGTTCTTCTCTCGTAATTTCATATTTATCGCATAAATTTTCTGCTGTAATCCCCATATGATAATCATTAAACGCACACCATAACCCATCGGTAACCATGCTATCAATCATCTTTTGGTCGCCCATTTTAAATCCGTTACGCGCACCCTTTAAAAGATATGGAGCCTGGCTCATATTTTCCATCCCACCAGCCACAATCACATCTGCATCCCCAGCTATGATTGCCTGTGTCGCTAAGTGTACTGCTTTTAATCCTGAACCACATACCTTATTTATTGTCATTGCCGGAGTATCCTGTAACAATCCAGCTTTAATCGCTGCCTGTCTTGCGGGATTTTGACCGACCCCAGCTTGCAAAACATTCCCCATAATGACTTCATCCACTAGCTTTGGGTCTACCCCTGCTTTTTCTATAGCTTCTTTAATAACGACAGCACCAAGTTCCGGAGCTGAAACAGACTGCAAACTTCCTCCGAAACTACCAATCGCCGTCCTGACAGCACTTACAATTACAACTTCATTACTCATTTCAACATCTCCCTTAACTTTACTGAATAAAGTTGACATTTTATGTATCCAATACCATATATATTTCTAGTTTTTTTTCGAAATACCTCTTATTTTGTCTATATTCCTATTATTCTTGCTTTTTAGAAAAGAACTCCACTAAAATAAAAGATAATACTAAGTTTTGCTGGAGGGTTGTCGATGCAATTACCTAACCAAGTCACGATTATTGAAGTCGGGCCAAGGGATGGGCTACAAAATGAAAAAAGCTTAATCCCAACAGATGCTAAGATTGATTTTATAAAAAAATTAAAAAGTGCGGGCCTTCAAGAAATGGAGCTAACCTCATTTGTTTCACCAAAATGGGTTCCTCAGATGAAGGATGCTAAAGAAATCATCACATCCTGTTTAGATGATTCTCGAAATATAGTATTAGCCCCAAATCGCAAAGGAATTGAAAGGCTATACGAAACAAATTGTAAGGCAGTTGCCGTTTTTGTTGGAGTCAGTGATGGCTTTAATAAAAAAAATATCAATAAATCGACTAGTGATAGTTTGGAGGAACTAAAACCTCTTATTCAGGAACTAAAGGAAAAGGGATATTTTGTACGCGCCTGTATTTCTACTTCCTTTTATTGTCCGTATGAAGGAAAAGTAGATGAAGATGCTGTGCTTCGCCTATGCTCAACCTTTGTTCAGTATGGAGTTGACGAATTAAGTGTTGCTGATACGATTGGAAAGGCAAATCCAAAAGAGGTTTACTCGCTTTTTTCAAAACTAAAAAAAGAGCTGCCAAACATCATGTTGTCCGCTCATTTTCATGACACCCGCGGCATGGCGCTTTCGAATGTTTTAGCAGCTCTTCAAGCTGGAATTGACCGTTATGATACATCTGCAGGTGGTTTAGGCGGATGCCCGTTTGCCCCCGGTGCGACTGGTAATGTTGCCACAGAGGATGTTGTGTATATGCTTGAAAAAATGGGGATTCCAACCGGCATCGATCTATCAAAGCTTGTGAAAGCTGTTGATGTGATTAAGCCGTACATGACACGACCTATTGAAAGTAAATATTACCGACTACAATCTGCGAAATAGGAATATTTCACTTCAAAATTCCACATCCTATCTTTGAAATTTCAGGAAATGGAGTTGTTACCATTGGCAAAACGAGACAAAGGTCGTGCTCAAAAAGGGAAACCAAATGCTGATACAACAAACAATACAATGGCTGCTGAAGAAATGGAAAAAGCCATTCACCCTACAAACCGTCAAAATTCAAAGCAGTAAAAAAATCCCCTGGTACAGTCAAATTGTACTGCATCAGGGGATTTTTTAGATTTTAGGAGCTGTTTCTACCTTCATTCTTGCTTTCGCTTTTAGTTCATTCCTTGCTTTTCGAGTTTCAGCTGCTTTAGAGAATGAAAACAATCGGTATACAGCTGGAATTAATAGTAATGTGATTAACGTTGCAAACGAAAGCCCAGAGATGATGACAGTTGCCAACGGTGCCTGATAATTCCCGGATGCTCCAGACTCAAGGGCAAGCGGAAGCATTCCGCCGACCGTTGTCAGAGTCGTCATAAAGATCGGGCGAATCCGATCATTGCCTGCTCCTAAAAGTGCTTCTTCAATCGAATATCCTTCCTTCCGGAGCTGGTTTGTTCGATCAACGAGTAATATCGCGTTATTCAATACGATACCGACTAGCATAATAATACCCATACCCGACATAAGGTTTAACTCCATTTGGGTTATAAATAATCCTAAAATAACACCTATGATTGTAATTGGAATAACGGACATAACGATCAAAGGATGCCCGAAATGATTAAATTGAACAGCCATTACAAAATAAACAAGGAATATAGAAATCGCAAGCACAAAAATCATATCCGTCATGAGCTCTTGTTGCTGTTCTAAATCACCACCAGCAGATAGAGTGTATCCTGTTGGCATCTCGAATCCATCCATCATTTTCTGAATATCACGATTCACTGCACCGAGATCGCGTTCTTTTATATCAGCAGAAATTGTAACAAGTCTTTCCCCGTCAGAATGAATGATTTCATTAGGTGTTCGAACACTTTCAAGTTCGATAAATGAGGAAAGTGGCTTTTCTACGCCATTAACAGCCATTTTCAAATTAAGCAAATCAGCTTTTGTTGTAGGCATTTTTGTCCAACTTAGGTTTAAAGGTATTGTTTCACCAGCGTTCTGCATCGAACCAACCGACATTTGAATAAAGGAAGCCTCAATAAATTGTTTGATTTGTGAAGGTAATAAGCCTGCCTCTTCAATTTCTTTTTCTTTTAATACAACAATTTGCTCTTCAGAGGTTCTTTCAATAGAATTTGTGACTGCAGAGATTCCATCTACTTTCTGAAGTTCATTTGTAAATTTGTTTGTAATCGTTTGTAGCTGCTCGAAACTATCGCCTTTAATATTTATTTGGACGGGAAACCCTCCCCCGCCTGCCATTGCACTTTGTACCCCCAAGATTGGATAATCTTCTTGCATATTCCGTAATGTATCGACTATATTTTCATTTACTTCCTTTTGTTCCACCGTAATAAGGTTGCCCTTCGTCATATTAATAATGGTGTAAAGCATGCCTCCATTATCCATTACATAATTTGTATCAACATCCTTCACTTTTTGTAGTCTCTGATTTATTTCATTAACCACACTCTGTTTTTCTTCAATAGATAGGCCTGGTTCTAAGTCTACAGCAAGTTCTGTATACCGATTTAACATATCAGGCATGATTGTCATCGGTATTTTCGTTACAAGAAATAGAGATCCTACTAGCATCATCATAAATAATGTGATTACTGCGAAGCTATTTCTTTTCTTTCCAATTACCCATGCCACTACATTGCGATAACCTTTCATTAAAGTCGAATTTTTTTTCATTTTAGATGGTTTTCTAAGCTTTAAAAATGTTTCTGATAAAGTCGGAATCAGTGTAAATGCTATCACAACAGAGCTTATTAATGTTATGGCTACAACAACGGATAGCATAATTACAAATTTACCCATCTCACCCCCGATTAAACCAATTGGCAAGAAAACAACAATGGTTGTCAGCATAGAAGCAATAACTGCCGAGGCAACTTCCTTAGTCCCCTCAATAACTGCTTCAAACCTGCCAAATCCAAGTTCCTTTTTCTTATAGATGGCTTCTAGAACTACAATCGAGGAATCCACCATCATTCCTATCCCAAGGCCAAGTCCAAGCAGCGTTAGCATATTAAAGCTATAATCAAATAGCCACATCGCTGTAAAAGTCAAAAGAACGGAGGAAGGAATCGATAAACCAATAATAAAGGTTGCCCTGATATTACGTAAGAATAGTAATAAAATGACAATCGCAATGACTCCTCCAATCAAAATATTGTCTTTAACCCCATCTATTGATTCACTAACATAATCCGCTTGCGCCACAACCTCATTTAATTCAAAGTTCTTTACAAGATTCTCATCTTGAATATTCTTCACCTCTGCACGGATTGCTTTTGCCATTGCAATTTGCGTGACATCTGATACGCGCCCGATTTGTACAAGAATAAAGTCCTGTGACCCGTTTTTCCATACATATGAATTATTCTCCAGTGGTTGGATTGTTGTGTTAGCAACATCCTTTAGTAAAATAAATCCATTTTGTGTCGGGATCGAAATATTTTCGATATCTTTAACATTTTCTACCTTCGAACTCCATCTTAATGAGGGGGAATCCTTGTCATCTTGTAATTCTCCTAAAGTTGCTTCACCATCTGCCTGTTGAATCGCCATGACCACCTGTGTGACATCGAGATTATGTTCAAGTAATTTTTCTCGGTCTAGTTTAATCGCAACCTCTTGCTCCGCAATACCTGTAAGTAAAACATCTCTTACCTCAGGCAGAGCTTCTAGTCTTGGCTCTAAAATATCTTTTGCAAATGCAGACATTTCCTCCATGTTGCCACCAGAAACATCCATAAAAAATTCGTAGCTTTGACTTCCGCCATATTGACCAGATGCAACATCGGTTATACTCGGATACTCTGATTTAGCAGAGGCAATGACTGATTCTACTTCCTTATAAATCTCTTCGCCACGACCTGCTTCGAAGCTTAGACTCAAAGTGGTTCTCCCGATATTTGTAGTAGACTGAACACCCTCAACACCATCTATTGCTAAAATTCGCTGTTCAATAGGGGTTGTTATTGTTCTTTCTACTTCAATTGCTGCCATTTCACCTGCGTAAATTTCAACAAAGGCTCCATCCAGTTTCACAGGAGGCATAAGCTCTTTGTCTACTTTTAGTAGGGAATAGCCTCCTAATACGGTTACTAGGAAAATCATTAATGCCACCAGGATTTTCCGTTGAACAATAAATTTCAATAGCTTCATAGTTCATCTCCTCTTTCTTCCAATAGGTAAAATTTAGTACTTTTGTATAAATTAATCATATCGGCTTATTGGAAGTGGCATAATGAGCCGGAGATTTATCTTTATCTAAGACCTCAGACGTAGGAAAATTATGGAGAACGGTTAAAAAAGGATATAATAAAGGTAGCTTACATTTTCAATTGGATTTTTTAGAAGGAGCGTTTTTTCATGAAAAGAATGAAAAAGGTATTTATATTCCTTGGAATTCTCATCGGCTATATGGCCACAATTGGAATGATTTTTACAAACATTGTCATGTTTATGAAAAAGAAAACGGATAATGAAATTCTTGAACGCGAAACAAAGGAGGGGCGCCTTACCTTAGATGAGGTTGAGTCTCTAAACAAGGAGGATGTATCCATTCAATCTAAATTTGGATACACGATTAAAGGCTGGCTTGTAAAAGGAACGGATAAAAAACGATTTATTATTATCTCTCACGGTGTAACTCAAAATAAACTAAATTCCATTAAATACATGAGGCTTTTCTTGGAGCGTGACTGGAATGTCCTTTTATATGATCATCGCCGCCACGGAGAAACCGGGGGAAAGACTACAAGCTACGGGCATTATGAAAAGTTTGATCTTGAATCAGTTGTTTCTTGGGTGAAAGAAAAATATGGGGATGACATCAACATTGGTATTCACGGGGAATCGATGGGTGCTGTGACAACACTACTATACGCTGGAATGATTGAGGACGGAGCAAATTTTTATATTGTAGACTGCCCGTTTTCCGATTTTGAAGCACAGCTGAAATATCTTTTAAAGGTTGATTATAAAATTCCTGCTCCACTTGTTCTTCCTTTTGCCAATGTATTTTTAAAGCTTCGAGACGGATATAGTATCAAGGATGTTTCCCCCGTTTCCGTGATTCAAAATATCAAAAATCCAGTTTTATTTATCCACAGTGCCAAGGATGATTATATTTTGCCAGAAATGACAATGGAGCTTTATAAAATGAAGGAAGGTCCAAAGCAGATGCTGATTGCCGAAAAAGGCAAACATGCCTATTCCTTTGCTGATAATAAGGAAGCCTACGAAAAAGTGATTGATGATTTCTTAGAACAATATGTAAGGGACTGATTTAATTCAGTCCCTCACCCTAACACATCTGTAATGTCTGTTAAGTTTTCCTCTATCCATGCTAATGCTAGTTCAATCGTTTCAAATTCTTGAACCTCAAAAGTCACCTCATCCTGAAGCAACCATACATCCTTTTGGTCATGGTTTGCCCCTGCAATTGACCAGTGCAAGAGGCTATAGGGATGGTTGTCATGTAAAAAGGAAACCCATGTTTTATCTTCTGCAATACTTCGTATTGTTTTAAGCTTGGAACTCATGTACATCACTCACTTCTACTAGCCTTAAACGTGGATTTAAAATCTCATTTGGGCTCTTTAACATATAGCAATTTGCACTTTCAACAAAATCTACCGTCATATTTTCATCTAGGAACACCATTTTAGATTTTTCTACTAATAATGGGTGATAATTTGTTTCTAGGGTTAGATCATCCTCATCCCCAGAATCGACTAGCCATAACGCCGTAACCCCACTCATCACACAGCCGCAGCCTTCTGTTTCATATTTTAGTTTTAATTTTTTATCTTTATTTTTTATTTGAGAGTTTATTTTTTCAATTGCCCGTTCTGTAAATGTAACGTTCATAGCGTTCTCCTCTTTCTTTCATAATTATGTTCATTTTATCATATCTTGTTTCCATCCACATATCATTACAATGACTCGAAACTTTATCAAATATTTGGCTTTTGGTAAATGTTGCCTTATTATCAATAGTAATACTATTACTCCAAGGGGGTGTTCTAAAGATGTCAAAGGTTACCATCAAGGTAAATGATAATGGTTCTTTACGGATTACAGGTGACGTTGATTTAGTGGACGCGGACGGGAATAAGTTCCCAACAAAACAAACCTTCTCGTTATGCAGATGCGGTAGGTCCAATAATAAACCATTTTGTGACGGTTCTCATAAAGGTCATTTCGAATCAGTCGTACGTGCACCACAAGAATAATTCACTTTTACCGAATGCTTAAGGAGCGTTCGGTTTTTTCGTTATGGGGATTGTTAATTATCCCGCATTAACGGGCAGTAAAACCCCCACCTTAAAACTTTAATAACCATAAAAGTAAAGGGAGGGTTAACTGCCCGTAAAAGCCCGAAAAAAAGGAACAAAGACTAAGAACGCCACGTCCTGTGGCAACGTCTTTGTAACCCACATCCTGTGGGCCTCAACTAACAATCAGCGGGGATGAAGCCCCCACTGATTGAAGTTTCACTTTATGTTACAATACGAGTAAAAGCCTTTCATGGAGGAACGGAATATGCCTGATTGGTCGTATCATGGACTTTTTAAACCTATTTTATCTCGCGTTTCCCCCTATCAATCCCGGGAATTTATCCACAGGGGAATGAATTTGATTGCCTCCATTCCAGGTGGACATCGTCTCATTCATTTTCTTGGTAGAGAGGAATCTTCTGAACTCGTAAAAAAAGAAATTCATGGCGTAACCTATCCAAATCCAATTGGACTTTCCGGAAAAATTGACCCGCTTATAACAGGTTCAAACGCTTTTTCAAATCTTGGGTTTGGTTTTATTGAAATTGGTCCGGTGACGCAAGAGCAGTCAATGGATTCGTCTCCTCCGATTGTGGATTGGCAAAAACAAAAAATTGAGTTTTCCTCAAACTATGAATCAATCGGAATTGAAAAAACGGTGCAAAAGCTTAAAAAGTGGAGTCCAAAACAGCCTGTCTGGGCAAGATTGGCCGGAACAATAGAAGAACAACAGGAGTTAATTGCAAAATTAGAGCCATATGTTGCCGGATTTGTAACAAGTGCTCCGAATCTTAATTGGACAACCAACCGTCCCGTTTATCTTTCTGTTCCGGTCGAAAAAATAAAAGCTCTATCTCTTGATCGCACTCAATCTACTTTTTCTGGTATCGTGATCGATGAACTAATGTGTATGCCAAATGATCACTATTTGGGAAAATTACTAGATTCCATTCATTTTTTAAGAGAAAATGGCTATACACTTCCAATCATCACGGTAGGTGGCATCTATGAGCCAGCCAATGCTCTTGCCCTTTTTGCTGCTGGGACTGACCTTGTTCTGCTTTCAGAAGGCTATGTTTTTTCAGGTCCTGGGCTTACAAAAAGAATAAATGAAGCCCTCTTACACCAACTTCAACCAAATCCTCCACTACATCCAGCGTGGATTTGGTATTGGTTGTTTGGATTGTCTATATTGATTGGGGGCGTAATTGCTGTTCTTTTTAGCTTGACGACAATTATTCTTCCTTATGATGAGCAGTTTCTTGAAATGCGAAGAGAAGAAATCCTCTTGTTTAATGAACGGATTCTTTATTTTATGGCACATGATCGGATGACACTGGCCGGGACAATGATTTCCGGTGGAATCGTCTATATGGCTTTAGCACATTTCGGAGTTCGAATGCATATTCTGTGGGCCAAGCAGGCAATCGACCTTGGCGCCATTCTTGGGTTTTTAGGGATTTTTTTATTTATTGGATACGGATATTTTGATTGGCTACATCTTATATTTTGGCTCATTTTATTACCAATCTATCTAACTGGTTTTATTAAAACAAGACATCTCAAAGGGACACCAACATCACTTAATATCCGTAATCATCTGGTTTGGAAACAAAGTTTAATAGGACAATTAGCCTTTGTCATCCTTGGATTTTCATTTGTGTTGGGCGGTATTGTGATCTCTTTTATCGGCATAACAAATGTGTTTGTGCCAACTGACATTCTATATATTTGTATGCCACCTGAAATACTTGATTTGTTTAATGATAAATTAATCTCAGTGATAGCTCATGACCGCGCGGGTTTTGGAAGTGCCCTTCTTAGTGTTGGATTTTTAGTGTTAACCATTTCCCTTTGGGGATTTCAGCAAGGGAATAAATGGGTTTGGTGGACTCTGCTTATTGGTGGATTTCCTGCCTTTTTTGCGGGAATATGGATCCATTTTGCAATTGGATATACGACTTTTATTCATCTACTTCCCGCATATTTTGCCTTATGTTTGTTTTTCATTGGACTTGTGATGACGCACAGATTTTTTCATATGAGTGAGGATAATTAAAAGATATAAAAAGGAACAAGGCGTCACTTTTAATGACCGCCTTGTTTTCCTCTTGTACCCGTTATGGAACATTAAATTGACAAATCAAGTGATAAAAACTCAGGCAACTGTTGTTCACGCTTATCAAGCACTATTTGTTCTGGCTTGATGCCCACCTCACGCAGTACTTCAATGTTCTGCACAAGGAATTCATCGCTTCCAACTACATAGTAGAGCCCATCTTTGTCTACAGCAAGATTTTTCACTTCATCATAATAGTCATTACGGTTATCGACGAACTGTGCCGTGAACTTCTTGTCAGGTGTGGATTTAAAAATGTTCGTGAATAAGAAATCTTTTGATGAATCGATGTTCAGGGAATGAATTTGATTGACGTTGTCAGCACGCTCAAGGTATTCAAGTACAAGCGGTCTGAAAGTTGCCAGGCCGACTCCTGATGAAAGCAGGTAAATATTTTTATCTTCCCTTTTAAGCGGTACGTTCGAATGAGTTTTAAATATTGCAACCTCATTGCCAACTTCAAGATTTCTTAAAATCGATTTAAACTCAGAGCACTTCTCTCTGATGCGTGTTGTGATACCGATTGCATTTTCATGCGGTAGAGTAGAGATTGACATATGGCGCACCAAGCTTTTGTTTGGTTTATCTCCAGCATTAAAACCTTCAAGTCCGAAGTGGGTGTGGGAACCTTCTTCCCATGTAAAGTTTTCAGGACAGTCGAGAAGGTATGTTTTAACCTCATGGGTTTCCTCAATAATCTTATTTATTTTAGTCCAGTATATTTGCATTGTATATTCTCCTCACTCCATTATATGGATTGTTACTACTTAGTATACAATAAATGATAACGATTCTCAATTAACAAGATTAATTATTTCAGATAATTTATGTGATTTAAATAAGTCGTACTTTGCAAGTATTTCTTTTTTTCTTGGCAAGTCTTTTATTATCCAAAATAATATTGGGAGATCAAATGAATGAATTCTTTCTCAAGTTCCCCTTTCTTTTTTACAAGAATATACGTTGAAACAGTAGGGAGTTTGACGAGGTCGAAATATGGTTGCATTAGTCTTCCCTCTATTAACTCACGTTTAACAATTGAGTGAGGTAAGAACGATACTCCAAGGCCTTCTTGAACGAACCGCTTTACAATGTGTGCTTGTGTAACTTTCATCGTTCGGATATGATTTACGTGTTTGTTCAGCTTATTAAGCAAGTTATCCCAATATACTGGATGATGATGAGTAAATACATAATCTTTCTGTAATACTTCCGATGCGTCAATTGGCGGTCCACTTTCTTCATCATATATATCAGGTGAAACGACGAAAAGAATTGGGTCTTCGTACATTCGGATCGACTCGATATTCTTAAATTTAGCATCTAGTGCTGAAATTCCCAGATGCACGTCTCCGTTATCGACGAGTTGTTCAATACTATCGGATTCTTCCACTCGAATGCTGATTTCAACTTCTGGATGACTCTCCATAAACGTTCGTAAAATATATGGTAATATCGTCTCCGCCATAAGTGGTGATATAGCAATGGTCCAGTTTTTACGAAATCCTTGTGCATATGTATGAATCCTATTTACGCTTTTTTCCATTTGTTCGACTAGTTGCTTTGCCTCTATATAAAATAGTTTACCAGTATCGGTTAATGTAACACGGTTCTTCATTCGATCAAAAAGCTTCGTACCAAGGTATTCCTCTAAGAGTCGGATATGGACGGTCACACTTGGTTGAGAAATGATTAGTTTTTCCGATGCTTTTCGAAAATTAGTTGTTTCTGCTGCTACGATAAATGTTTTCAACCACTGAAACTCCACAAAATCCCTCCATACTTAATTAAATAAAATAATCATTTTAATACAAAATATTCAATTTATTTAATCATACAACAACACTATACTAAAGAAAAGGAGGTAAAATCAGAATGTTTAAAAAAGGACTAAAAGATGTTGTGGCCGTTCAAACGAATATAGCTTCTATCGAAGGAGATTTAGGGGAATTACGCTACAGAGGTGTTTTAATAGACGAACTTATCCCATCTTATTTGTTTGAAGAAGTTGCATATTTTATTTGGCACGGAGTTTTACCAGACGAAAATGAGCTAAGAAATTTGGAGAGTAAATTAATAATTAGTAGACAGTTACCTCCCCATGTTCTAGCAATCATCGATGCTTTGCCAGAAGAGGTACCATTGATGGATGCTGTACGTACAGTTATTTCCGCATTTGCACATAATTCCTTTTCTAATGCTCCTATCGAAGAGCAAGCAATAATACTTACTGGAGCAATTCCAGTAATCGTAGCAAAACATTACCGAAAACAACAAGGTTTACCTACCGTCAACCCTAATCCTAATTTGTCACACATAGCTAATTACTTATGGATGCTAAATGGGGAGCTCCCAAACGACCTACAAGTTGGGGCACTTGAAACGTATCTGAAATTAACAATGGAACACGGATTGAATGCAGCTACGTTTTCTGCCCGTGTAACAATTTCGACAGAATCAGACTTAACTGCGGCTATCACATCTGCAATTGGTACAATGAAAGGCCCTTTGCATGGGGGTGCCCCTTCAGGAGTTCTTGAGTTACTTGAGGAAATTGGAAATCAAGAAAATATCTTTCCAATTATCCAAGAGAAGCTCCAGAATGGAGAAAAAATAATGGGTTTTGGACACAGAATCTATAAGACAGAAGATCCCCGTTCCATTCTTTTGAGAGATAAATGTTCCAGTATGGTCGGAGAAGATAAGTGGTTAGACTTAGCAGTTGTAGCTGAAAAGGAAATAATCGATTTACTCGCAAAGCATAAGCCTGGTCGTGAACTTTATACAAACGTCGAGTATTATGCAGCTGCAATTATGCGTTCTATTGAAATGCCTCCAGAACTATTTACACCGACGTTCTGCGTCGCGAGGATAATCGGTTGGACTGCACATGCAATAGAGCAGCTGCAAGATAATTCTATTTTCCGCCCTGAGTCAGAATATATAGGAACAAAAATCTAAATTAATCGGTTCATAAAAGAACTAACCATATTAGAGTAAACGATATTTAAGGCCCGAAAAGAATATATATTCATTTTGGGCTTTTTCTTAACAATATCTGAAATACTAAACTTGTATATTTCTATGAATACTTCATACCATTAGTTGTTAAAGAACTTAGTTTTTATTTGTATGAAAAAACTGCCCATTGGCCTCTTCTACTAAAATATGAATTACTTACTAATATTCACTTTCAATCGCTCTTATTCGGTCAAACAATTCCAGATTCACAGGAGTTTGAACATCTTGTTTCTTCCCAAACTCTAAGACAGTCCCACTAAACAAATCGACTTCACTATTACGCCGTGCTTCGACATCTTGAGCCATTGATGGTTTTCCGTTTGGACCTAATGTACTTAATACCTGCAACCAATAGTTCAAATCTTCTTCTGTTAAATTCACCCCTTCTTTTTCTGAAAGTATAATCACTTCTTTCATAGCAGCAATCATCATATCTCTTGCAGGGCCATTTTTTTGAACTTCATTATAATTACTTTTAAAAACAGCTACCGTTTGGTTAACACCAACATTTAGCATGAATTTGCCCCATTGCCTTTTTGGCATATTTTGATCAACTTCATACGGAACACCGTATTTCTCGAAGAAGGCAGCAACCGCTTTTGTCTTTTCCGAAACAACTCCTGGTTCCTTGTCACCAATCACAAGCATTCCCATATTGTCATACGTCAGTTTATTTCCTACCTTTACTGCATCCATCCCTTGAGCAACACAATAAAGCACTTTATCCATACCATACGCTTCACCAATAATCGCTTCACTCGTGATGCCATTTAACGCTGATATAATAACAGTATTTTCACCTACATGATTTTTTACTGATCTTATGGCATCCTGTAGCCCATTAATTTTCACTGCAAAAATAATTAAATCTGCTGGTTCGCACAGTTCTTCTGGTGTGACATAATGAAAATCACAGCGTTCGCCACTACAATATACGCCATCTTTTTTATATCGTTCTACACGATTCTCATCAGCAATGATTCTAACATTTTCTTTCGGCAATCTTTTCGCAAGTTGATTCCCGAATAATATACCTAATGCACCGAGTCCAATAATTGAGACTGTTTTAATTTCCATAGTAAATCTCCAGCCCTTTCTATGTATTACTATTATAGTAACATGATTTTTAATTACAAATCCTTAAATAACAATAAAGAAGGGACAATCAAATTTTCGCAATTTGATGTCCCTTTTCTATTGTATCTTTATATTTTGTACTCACACATAGAACCCGTTATTCAAGGCCTGTTTCTTATTTTTCCATGTTTGCTACTAACCGACCAGTTACTTTATGATCTTCTAGCTTCTGAATACCTTCAGGAATCTCATCAAAAGTAATTTCAGTTATTTTAGGATTTACCTTACCGCTAGCAAACAATTCATATATTTCTTCAATATCCTGTTTGGTACCCCCGTTACTTCCAACAAGTGTTGCTTGTTTGGTGATCAATGAAGTAACATTTAGAGTTGTTTCTAGTTTACCCATTCCGACAAGGACCACTTTACCTTGGAAACCAATAGATTCTAAGGCTTCCCTAGTTGTTATATCAAATCCAGCAAAATCAATAATTACTTCAGGCTCAAATTGTGCAATTTCTTTTACATTTTCATAAGTTCCTGCAGCGCCTAGTTGTTTAGCTAATTCACGAGCATTTGGATTTAAATCAACTGCATAAACAGTAGCTCCTTTTGCGATAGCAGCTTCTAGAGCAATTTGACCTAATCCACCAATACCAATCATACCGACTGTCATACCTGCTTTTACTCCACCTTTAGTAAAAGTTGCATGATATGAAGTCATACCCGCATCGGTACCAGCAGCTGCCTGGGCAAATGAAACACCATCAGGAATCTTAACTAAGTCTTCTGCTGGCGCTAAAACTTTTGTACCAAAGCCCCCGTCATACGCATAACCTGGAGCCGCTTTACTTGGACCGGTGGGACAGATTGCCACTTTGTCACCAACTTGATAATCTGTTACACCTTCACCAACCTCACTAATAACACCTGCAACTTCGTGCCCCATAATAACAGGCAGTTCACCAAGTAATGTTTTCCAACCTGGGTCTCTTAAAACACCTACATCAGAGTGACAGAGTCCTCCCACCTTCACATCGATTACAACTTTACCGGCTACTGCCTTAGGATCTTCTTTTTCCACTAATTGTAAGGGTTCATTTGTTTCAACAAACTGCCAACCTTTCATATGTAATTCCTCCTTTTAAATAGCATATATCTATTATAAACCCAATTAAAATTATATTAGTGTAATTATTGTGACATTTCGTCTACATTTCTTTTTGTTCAAAACAAATAAGTGTGGGATATCATAGCAAATGATAATTAACAAAAATGGGACATCCAAATCGTCATTAATTTGGTGTCCCTTTTCTAATTTTTTTATATTTTATTTTAAAACAGAACCGTTTCTAAAGGACTCTTCTTTCTTATTTTTCTGTTTGCCAATCCTTTGCTAGCATGCCATATACCACATGGTCAACATAGTGATCGTAGAGCCACTCGCTTTGCCGAATCTCACCTTCATTCAAAAAGCCTAATCTTTCTGGAATAGATCTGCTTTTGTGATTTTCAGCTGCTGCACGAATTTCCACCCGATTTAGTTTTAAATGCTCAAAAGCATAGTCTGTTAATGCTTTTGCTACCCTTGTCATGATTCCATTTCCTTGGTATTGCTGACCAATCCAGTAACCGATATAGGCTATTTTATTGCTCCAATCAATTGAGTTGAAGCTTGCGACACCCACGATTTCGTTTTTATAGACTATAACGGTATGCATTCCTTTATTTTCTGCATAGCTTTTCCTGCACGAATCGATATATGCTTTTGTGTCCTCAACTTTTGTTGTCATATCGAGCCATGGTAGCCATTCTCTTAGGTATGGTCTTGACTCTTCAGTTAGTTCAAAAATTCGCTCGGCATCGCTTAACTCTGTTAATTTTAAGGACAATTCTTCGTTAATTTGGTATATAAACATAATTTTTTACTCCATTCCATTCTTTTACCATATTAACTTCTATCCTTTTGCTAAAAATCCTTCTAAATTTAGTCTGAAAAGCGTAAATCAACTAACGTGTTTATAGGGATATAGTGAACCTCCCCGAATTTATCGATGATATGCAATCTCCCCTGTAGATCATCATAGTGATGAATGGTGCCAAGAAGGAGTTTGTGGTGCTTCGCTTCATAATGCGTAACAATAATCTCTCTCCCCTCCTCCATCGCCTGACAAAGAACACCATTCATTTCTTCAATTTGTTGCTCATCTAGTTCTGGCTTTTGCTCAAACGTATCTTCTTCCGCCCAATCTCTAAGTATTTTCACATGCTCTGGCAGCATCATTGCTGTCCATTTGATTGCTCCCCGGTCCCGTATCATCCTTATTACCTTCTTTCTTCGTCTAGCTGCAGCACCTAGCCCCTCGAGGTCGCTTCACCCTTCCTGCGGCGGCAACAGCCTCCTTGTCAGGGTTCCAGCGCTTGTCGGGGCTGTTCAAGGTGCTTTTCGCTTTTGGAATTATTCTGCCTTATGTCCGCCGACGAGCTTACTGCGGAGTCTTGATGTTCCGGCATTTGTATAAGAAACTGCGCGCAGGATTGCATCTGAACCGTATTTTCCTCGGATGCCGTCCATTACGTAACCAAGCTTATGCTGCTTGACTCGATTAAGATAAAACAAATCCAATTGCATTTGTGTGTCATCCTCAATATTGGAAAGCGCAATTGAGATTTTGCGGACTGTTTTTTGGGCATAAAATTTCTCAAATAATTCCAGACAGACACGATACATTTCTATCGTAATATTTGTCGGAGTTTCAATCGTTTTCGACCGATAAAATCCTCCGCCGAACTCGTCCTGGCTATAATGAATTCCAAGGCTAATCGTTCTTCCTGCCTTTTGATGTCGACGTGCCCGCCTTGCTACCTCTTCACACATTTCAAGAATGACATGCTTCACTTCTTCCGGGTCCGGGTAATCACGCAACAAAATTTGGCTTTTCCCGAAGCTTACCTGCCCCTGCATAATCGGTGCACCTATTTCTGATAAATCAACACCCCACGCATGGTAATAAAGCTGATTACCCATCACTCCGAATTTTTTCTCAAGTAATTCAAGTGGGTAGTGGGCAAGCTGGCCGACAGTTGTAATTCCCATGCCATTTAAGGTTCGCTCTACCCTTCTCCCAATTCCCCACATTTCTCGTAGTGGCGACACGGACCATAGTTTTTCGGGGATATCATCATAGGTCCATTCCGCGATTCCTTTTTTCTTTGCATCTAAATCTAAGCATAGCTTTGCCATTAACATGTTAGGCCCAATGCCAATAGCACAGGTTAGACCATATTCAGCTTTAATCTCTTGCCTAATTTTACGTGCAATTGTTGTCGCGTCTCCCCATAATTTTTCAGTTCCATCAATCTTGATAAAACTCTCATCTACGCTATATACATGGATCGCGTTTTTTGGTACATACCGGTTAAAAAGTCTTGTAATTTCCGTTGAAATTCGTAAATACGTTGCCATTTTCGGGTTTACAATTTTAATCCGTGGATCCTTTGGGATTTCAAAGAGCCTAGATCCTGTTTTTATCCCAAATTCCTGCTTTAGCTTTGGTGAAGCTGCGAGCACAACACTTCCCTGGCGCTCTTTATCTCCAACGACTGCTAAATAGCACTCAAGTGGATCAAGGCCTAATAATACTGCCGCACAGCTCGCATAAAAGCTTTTTATATCCACGCATAAAATCTTTTGAACGGGCAACTGACTGTAATCCACCATCTAACATCATCTCCAAAAAGGAATATACGTTCGTATTATATTCTTAATCATAGGAGAATATACGTTCGATTTCAATGGGAATTTTAAGCAACATTTCAAAATGAACAAAAAAACCAAAACGCTGATTGCGAATTGGTTTTTTCGGTGTTATATAGACAATTGAAACGCCATAACAATAATCCCATCATTTGCCGGCTCAAAATCATAATGCGGCAAGCGCTCAAAGCCGTGTTTTGTATATAATTTAATCGCATTCTTCATGAACTCACCAGTATGTAATCTTAAAAAGGCGCCTGACCTAATAGCATTACCCCCACTATTAAATTACAAAATTATCTGTTAATATAAAAGGAAAAGGGTTGGGAAATTTGGGTAAGTTTGCCTATATAAGTGTGGTTTATTTTCTATTAGTCAGTATAGCAATACTAATCCAATCACTAAATTTCGGAATAGTAATCACTATCTTGGTTGGCTATGTATTAGTTAAGCAGAAACTCAAACTAAAATGGTTAAACCTTCAATTGTTTGGAATGATCATTGCTCTAGTTTATATTCTATTATCAAATAACCCCCTGTCACATTTTGGTTTATCATTCGGATCTCTTAATCAGGGTTGGTTCCATTATTTGGTAATTACCTTAGTTATGCTTTCGGTCCCAAGACTAATTGATTATCTACTAGTAGGAAAATTAACCTTCAAACCTATGAAACTACGAACGGCTTTATTTTGGATTGTCATCGTTGGCTTTGGGGAAGAAATAATGTTTCGAGGAATTATCCAAAGTGAATTTGGCTTTTGGGCAGCAACATTATCATTTGGTTTGTTTCACGCCTTTAATCTCTTAACAGTAGTAAATGAAAATACATACACCCTAAAACATTTGCTCAATGCATTTTATATTACCTTACTAACAGGTGCGGTTGGGGCTATACTTGGATATGTCTACTATTTAACTCAGTCAATTGTCGCAGTAGCGCTACTCCACGGATTAATGGATTTATGCAACCACTTATGGCCGCCACAAAAGAGGGAAGAATAAAAAAACCAAAACGCTTGGATGGGCGAATTGGTTTTTTTCTGTACTATATAGACAATCGAAACGTCATAACAATAATTCCATCATTTGCCGGCTCAAAATCATACTGCGGCAAACGCTCGAAGCCGTGTTTTGTATATAACTTAATCGCCTCTTTCATAAACTCACCAGTATGTAGTCCGATGAATTGGTGACTTTTTGCTTTTGTACGCTGAATGCACTCGTTAATTAAAGCTGAAGCGACACCCTTCCCACGTGCTTCTGGATCAACCGCAAGCATTCGTATTTCAGGATAATCTAACTCTTCCAACTCACCTTCATATGCATCTGTATTAGCGGGAAACAAGACTATGCTTCCTACAATTTTTTCATCAAGTTCACACACAATGAGATTGACACCGGTTTGACGATCAGCTTCAGACGAGATTGCTTGCTTAAGAGCCTGCCAATGGGCAGCTGGAATTACACTGGAATGCTCAAAATATGCAGCAACTCGTTGCTCACGTATAAAATCCAATTCATCCTGTTTGGCATCACGAATTTTCATATGTCTACACCTACCCTTGGATCAAGAACTTTTCTTTTTTCCCACTTAACTGCTCGCGGTTATGCTCGGACAGCCATACCGATTCGTCTGGTCCTTTAGGCAGAATATTCACTTCGCCTTTTGCAGTGTCAATGGTGATAGATAGGTGATAATGTCGCTTAATCGCAGCAAAATCAGTTGTTTCACCAAAGCCAGGAGTTTGATACAAGTCACGGGCATAGCCCCATAAATTTTTAAACTCACGGATTAAATTTCGATTCGTGCGAAAAGCAGAATAATAAGCAGCATCAAAGCGCACCAAGGTCGTATATAATCGCACATCGGAATCCGTAATAAAATCCCCAAATAAGAAGCGATGCTGAGACAAACGTTCCTCTAATTCATCCAATCTAGCAAACAACTGATCATAGGCTTGTTCATACGCCTCCTGCGACCGAGCAAATCCACATTTATACACACCGTTGTTTACACCATGAAAAATTACATCATTCAATGCATCAATATCTTCGCGCAGACCATTCGGATATAAATCAGGTGCATTTTCCTTATGGAATGGAGCCCAAACGGTTTCAAAATAATTGGTAAGCTTAAAATAGTCATTATTGACAGCTTTTTTGGTTTCAAGATCAACCATGACTGGAACAGTCGGTCTACCTGTATAATCTGGATCCGCCTGCTTGTAAACCTCACTCACATACTGAATATCTAAGACAGGGTCCACTCCATTTTCATCTAAGGAAAATTCCCAATCTACATGACCAATTCTTGGTCTTAAAGGACTTACAGTCCCTAAGCTTATCGCTTTTTCTAACCCAAGAATTTTACGAACAATCACAGAACGGTGTGCCCATGGACATGCAGCAGACCAAAGCAAGCGATAGCGCCCCGACTCAACAGTTAGTTCACCTGGCTGGTTTCCAAAGGGTGTCGTAAAGCGATTCGTTTGACGATTGAAAGATCCATCTGCTTTGATTTCTGCAGGTTTTTTTGACGAATCATTGTTCGATTGAACGGGAATCGCACAGCTAATTATCGAATCATTTTGTGACATGTTATTCTCTCCCTCAAATTGCTTCTATTTAATGCACAGTAATTCAATGTGTTTAATTATATTTACTCATTATCAAAATCATACGTCAAGAATTAATACTTAGATATTTAGACTTCTATAGGTGATAGTTTATCTGTCTATTACTTATTTGATTTCCTCAGCCAACTCCAAAATAATTCCCTCTGGACCACGAACGTAGCATAATTTATAACTTTCTTCATATTGCTGTATTTCACTAAAGATTTCTGTACCCTTCTTTTTCAATTTGCCAACAACAGATTCAATATCTTCAACAGTAAATGCAATATGACGGATGCCCAGTGTATTTGCAAAAGGTCGCTGAATATCTTTTTCATCTGACGGATTATAAAATTTGATTAACTCTAACCATGTCTGACCACCTGACGTTCCCATTCCTACACACGCAACTTTAACGTCATTAAGCCCAACTGCATATCCCATCAAGTCGCCTTCCATTTCCCATTCCCCTTTTACCTCAAGTCCTAAATCGAGAAAAAACTCTTTAGCGACAGATAGATCATTTACGATTACAGCCACGTGATCTATTCTTTGGATTTTCAAATTCATCCCTCCTATGTTCCTGTAATTTCACAATAGCCTAAATCAAATTCTAGTATTAACAACGGTACGATAAATATAATACGATACAAGCATTGCCACAGAAGAGCAGAACCTTTCTTCAACAGGCATAAATGGTTTACGGTATACCATTTATCGTTTTACGACTCCGTGATATACCGTTAGCATTGTCTGCAATTACTTACCCTACAATAAGCAGGATTTAACATTTAAAAACAACAAATACCCCTCGCAACAGGGGTATTGTCTAAAGTTATTTCTTAAAAAACGCCTTGCGCCCCACTTTTTCAACAAGTCGAGGGAACAGGGTATAAAACATACTGCCAGCATTCATCCAGCCTGGCAAATTAATTTCGCGTTTTGGAGTTAGCATGGAATTTACAATCTTTGAAGCAACAACATCTGGATCCAGCATAAAACGATTTACATTTTTCGCATATGTACCAGACTCATCTGCTATATCGAAAAAACGTGTTCGAATCGGTCCTGGATTGACAGCTGTTACATGGATGTTTGTGGTTGAAAGCTCCATCCGTAAACTATTGGTAAACCCGAGAACCGCATGCTTTGAAGCAGCATAAACACTTGATTTAGGTGTTGCAATTTTCCCTGCCTGTGAAGCAATATTAATAATATGACCTGAGCTTTGTTCAATCATTGTTGGCAATACCATTTTTGTGCATGCAATGAGTCCAAACACATTTACCTCAAACATCGCCTTCATTTGCTCTATTTTTGCGTCCACAACATTAGCAAACACACCAAACCCGGCATTATTCACAAGAACATCTACTGTTTTTACGTTACGTAAAATGTCATTAAACACTTCTTTTACATTGTCAGTATCACCAACATCTAGCTTATAAAACAGGCAATCTATGCTGTATTTTTCTTGAATGTTCTGTGCTATTTTTTCTAACTGCCCATAACTTCGAGCTAACAGTATCGGGGATGCCCCCTGCTCAGCAACAAGATAGGCAATTTTTTCACCAAGTCCACCGGAAGCCCCAGTAATGACAACCGTTTTTCCTTTTAGTCTTGAATTCATACGACCTTTTTCACCTCAGGAATTATTTTGCATGGTACATATATTGTCCGTTCACTACTTCTATCTTAATTTCACCCATTTCTTCAAGGAAGTCAAGCTGTCCAACTGTTTCAGAGACCGTAAAGAGAGGCTGTTTCAAATACACTCTCGGGAATAATCTAGTACATACTTCAAAAGCAGTCATTGGCTTTTTCTTAATCATTTCCAAAACATAATATGCCCGCTCTTTTTGTGCTACGAATCTTTCTTTAATAAGATCATGAGCATTCACAATATCGTCTCCATGCCCTGTCACAACGTTAGAGATGTTAAGTGTTTGAAGTCTTCTCAAGGAATTATTATATTGAATTAATGGTCTTGGTCTAGATGTTTCACCAAATTGTGGTGGCTCAAGCAATGGGTTTGGTGAGATTTTTGCTAGAAGGGTATCTCCCGCAATCAGCATTCCGTCCTCTTCTCGATACAGAACAATATGACTTTGCGCATGTCCAGGCGTCTCCAACACCTTAAAGCCTGTTAACCCCGCAATTGTATCTCCTTCCCCAACCGTTGTTGTTAGCGACCTACGGCAAGAATATTCAAGTTCTTCATCAATATCAATTAACGTTACAAATGCTGGGTCAAGTCCTAATTGAGTAAAAAGCTCTTTATAAAACGGTTCATTATCGTTAAAAAATTGCTTATCCTGACTAATCCATGGCTGATTTTTTGGATGTCCGATAATAGGGATATCCTTATTAAAATAATCAAGAAGTCCGACGTGGTCAGGATGATGATGAGTGATCACGATTTGTTCGATGTCAGATGGCTTATAGCCTAACTGCGCAAGCTGCTCATTGAAGGACTGCCAAGCTTCCTCCGTTTTTGCTCCCGCATCAATTAAGGTTAAGGCGTCTCCCTTAACAACATATACGTTCACATCCCCGACAGCAAAAGGTGTGGGCAAGGTAATTTTAAAAACATCCTTCGTGGTGGTAAGTTTACTCATATAAATCTCCTTTGTACTATATCCATAAAATTTCGTTACATTTATCTACTATTAGTTTACCTTTTCATCCTCGTTTTGTCATTATATTCAAATAATATATCTGTTATGTAAACATAATTGGGCTTATTTTTAAAAAATATGTCCTTGACATCCCGCTTAAATCATTGCATAATGACTATCAATATAAAATTCGTAAAGGCATTGATTAGGACTAGTAAATCATGCAATGGCGAAAAGAGAATGAGATCCATCGGCTGAAAGATCTCAAGCCCGCTTCTTGATTGAACCTACCTATGAGCTGTTAGGAAAACCTAACCGTTTCACCCACGATACGGGTTCGAGTTGAACATCGAAAAATCATTTTTTAGATGTTAAGTAAGGTGGTACCGCGGATAGTAGACCTATTCCGTCCTTTAACAAGGATGGAATAGGTCTTTTTATTTTATTCAGTCGGGGTTCAACCCGACTGAATAAAATAAGCCTCCAGCGGATGTCACGATTTTTCAGAGGAAA
>NZ_JBALOP010000004.1:64648-76183 GCF_036962685.1 Bacillus sp. JJ1566
AAGTTTCACTGTATCTCGCGTAAGATCAAAGACTAAAAACGCCACGTCCTGATGTCTTCGTCTTTATGACCCACTTCCTGTGGGCCTAAAAATCGGGCGGCAAATACGCCAAGGAGCATTTGAATAAATAATTTAACGGAGGGATCGTTATGGAAATGAAACAAAATATTGTATTTGTTGGGGCCGGCTCAATGGCTGAGGCAATGATTTCTGGAATGCTACAAAAGGAGCTCTTCTTGCCCAGACAAATTTCTGTAATGAATCGCTCCAACCAAGCACGATTAGAAGAGCTAAACAAAACATATGGAGTAACGATTAGCCAAAACAAACAAGAAACAATTGAGAATGCCGGAATCATCATTCTTGCGATAAAGCCAAAGGACGTTGCGGAAGCAGTTTTAGCAATGAAAGATTACGTTAATGAAAACCAGCTGATCATCTCAGTATTAGCAGGGGTTGCAACCACAACCATAACTGACTTACTCAGCAAAGAAGTTGCAGTTGTACGTGCAATGCCAAATACATCTGCTACTATCGGAAAATCAGCCACTGCGTTATCAATAGGAGGGTACGCAAATGAAAACCATCTTCTAATTGCGCGCCAATTATTTGAAACAATCGGGATTGTGACGACAGTAGCAGAAAAAGATCTTCATGCGGTCACAGGTCTATCTGGGAGTGGTCCTGCATATGTATATTATTTAGTTGAAGCGATGGAAAAAGCAGCTGATGATATCGGTCTTGAAAAAGAAATTGCTAAAGAACTAATTCTGCAAACAATTATTGGTGCAGCAGAAATGCTGAAAAGTTCACCGAAGCAACCAGCTACATTACGAAAAGAAGTAACAAGTCCAGGTGGTACGACAGAAGCAGGTTTAAAAGTGTTGGAGCAATATAATTACCAACAAGCAATGGTCTCATGTATTAAGCGTGCTACTGTTCGCTCCGCCGAGCTTGGAGAAGCAATGCTTCAATCCGTTTCACAAGAAAATTGAAAAAGCTAAATTTTTAAAAGGTCAGTGGAATTCTACCGCATCCAAAAAATTGGTGTGCAACGGTAGGATTTTACTGACATTTTTGGTAAAATGAAAGAAAAAACATTTAGACAACCGAAATATTACATAATGGGGAGATTCGATGAGTGCACCGCTTAATAAAGAGATACCACCACAACTAAGTACACCCAAAGAAAAAATTTGGACCCGCGATTTTACTCTTATTTGCATTTCAAACTTTTTTATTTTTCTCGGCTTTCAAATGACATTACCGACCATTCCACTATTTGTCGAACAGCTTGGAGGGAATGACCAACTCATTGGATTAGTCGTTGGACTTTTTGCTTTTTCCGCACTTCTAATCAGACCTTTCGCCGGCCATCAATTAGAAAAAAGAGGACGACGCTTCGTCTATTTACTAGGGCTTGCCATCTTTGTTTTATCTGTTGGATCCTACGGATTCATCCCAAGCTTACTTTTTTTATTCTTGTTTCGAATTATTCAAGGGATTGGTTGGGGCTTTTCAACAACAGCCTCAGGAACAATTGCTACAGACTTAATCCCCGCAAAAAGGCGTGGTGAAGGAATGGGCTATTTCGGTCTATTCGGTAATATCGCTCTTGCGTTTGGACCATCTTTAGGTCTTACACTTGCTGGTACAATTTCATTTTCAAAACTCTTTTCCATTTGTGCCATTCTTGGTTTAGTGGCACTCATCCTATCATCTAGAATCCACTACAAAAAAGTCGATCCAGTAAAAGAAACCCCTAAAAGATGGGATTTTTACGAAATAACAGCCCTCCCACCCTCGATTCTATTATTCTTTATAACTGTTACATTTGGAGGAATTGCAGCCTTTTTACCTATATATACTGTACAAAAGGGAATTCCGGGGATTGAATGGTACTTTCTTTTATTTGCAGTCGCTTTAATGATTACTCGTACGTTTGCTGGTCGCCTTTATGATTTGAAAGGACATCAAGCTATTTTTGCACCCGGTGCATTTTTGATTGTTGCAGCTATGTTTCTATTAGCCTGGTTACCTAGTAGTCTTGTCCTTTATATTGCGGCTTTTCTGTATGGACTTGGTTTTGGTGCCTTACAACCAGCCTTACAAGCCTGGGCTGTACAAACAGCTCCTGGACATCGAAAAGGGATGGCAAATGCAACCTTCTTCTCTTCTTTTGATTTAGGAGTGGGTGTTGGTGCACTAGCCTTTGGGCAAATTGCCCACCTTTTAGGATACCATTCAATCTACATTGCCTCAGCATTCTCTGTTCTAATTTCCATTTTGCTTTATTTTATATGGATTGGTAAAACAACAACTTCACCTTCTGTTTAAGGGGACCCTCTCCCCTTTTTTCGTTTTTCGTCTTAAAACCTCTTATCGTTTCGAATAAATTTGGATAAAATGTATATATCAAATACGCCTCTGCGTATTTGCGCCCAGATTTTTTAGGCCCACACGATGTGGGTCACAAAGACGAAGACATCAGGAAGTGGCGTTCTTAGTCTTTGAACTTTTGCTCGAAAAGTTTCCTTTGAAAATCTGTGGCATCCGCTGGAGGCTCTAGCTTTACTTAGAAGAAGATAAAGACTTCTGCTAAGTAATGCTAAGAGATTGGAGGTTAAGTATGAGGAGAATCCTTTTATTTATATCATTTCTTTTTTTCTTATATGCTGGGTGGACAGTACTTGATAAACTTGATGCTAAATCTGATAATCAATCAGTTTTTGATACTATTACAACTGAGATTGACAAAGTTTCTGAATCTGAGGAACTCACAACGATAAAATCCAAACTACGTGATGGTATAAACTATATCACCACATTATTGCAAAGCTTGGAAGAAAAAGCACCTGAAAATTCAATTATTGACCAGAAAAAAATCGAGAAACCAGAGCTACAAGTACCTAGTGAACAGGCCTTTTCGATACACAATATTGAGCTTGGGGAAAGTAAACAAAGTGTAGAAACAAAGCTTGGTGCAGCGAAACGGAATTCATTAAATGAATATGGAACGAACTGGAATACGTATCATGAAAACTACAATAATTTTATGATGGTCGCTTATGACTCTCGTGATAATGTAGTTGGCTTATATACGAATCAAGACCTTATTTCATCAACGAAAGGGGTTGAACGAGGGACACCAAAACAAGATGCTCTTAATCTACTTGGTAAACCTATGACTCGTATCCAAAAAGGATTTGTGTATTATGAATTTCAGCAGGAACGGGACTACGATGTATTCCAAATTGATAACACCTATGTCACCCTCTTTTACGATAAACATGAAAACAATACGGTGACTTCAATTCAAATTGTTTCAGAAGAACTCGAACGAAATAGAACCGATTTCTATACGGGTGCCAGTGATCAGTTAAAAGAAGGCTTTGAATATCAATTATTTGATCTTACGAATGCATCAAGGGTTAATCATGGATTGGGTGTGCTAACTTGGGATGACCACGTGAAGGAAACAGCTCGAAAGCATAGTTTAGACATGGCAGAGAACAACTATTTCAGTCATACAAATTTACAAGGCCAATCCCCTTTTGACCGGATGCTTGAGGATGAAATTTTATTTACGATTGCTGGAGAAAATCTTGCCTATGGACAGTTCAGCAGTATTTTCGCACATGAAGGCTTGATGAACTCAATGGGACATCGAGAAAATATTTTAAAAAAAGAATATACGTATTTAGGGGTTGGAGTTGCCTTTAATACTGAGTCTCATCCATATTACACGGAGAACTTTTATACAAAATAAGCCAATTCACCTATATACCTTTTAATTTTTGGTTATCCTACCAAAAGAGGTGATTTTGTGAAACTGGTACGATTTTTAGTATTGCTAGGACTTCTCATTGGCTTTCATAGTGTGACTCTTGCTCAGCAAAACGACGTTGAATATGGCCCTTTTACGATTGTTCAAAAGGAGTATATTGATTTAAACGGTGATGGTAAAAAGGATATCATCGAGCTATATGCAAAAAAAAATCAATACAACCTTGCGAAGGAATGGTCATTAAAAATTAATGGTGAGCAATTAGGTACTTATCATAATAAACAGGATTTATACCAATTGGCTGACATGAAGTTTGCAGACGTTCTTCAAAATGGAAAGCAGGATATACTTCTCTATTTTCATTCAATTGGAAGTGGAGGCATCACTGGGTTAACTGTCCTCAGCTATACAGGTGAAAAGGTGGAGGAAATTTTCCCCGACCCTAATACATCTGGCTGGTTTGACGAAGCGAAAAAGCGTTTTTCTATGAAATACATGGGCAATTATCAAGTCGAATTTATTGATAATCAGACTGACTTAGAAGCGGTCATTCCGTTATCAGAGGATCGCTATAGCGATTTTCCTGATAAAGAAGAATTACAGAAACGACTTAAAGGGATTGAAACATGGGTTGACCCTGCTTCCGGCTATCGTTTTGATAAATTAACAAAAATGAAGCCTCAGGAAATCGTGACAATTAGAGCGGTTTCAGGCATTGCCCATTATGATGTCATTGCGTTTTTTGAAACAAGATATGTTTTTGATAATCAAACTCAAAAATATGTGCCAACAAAAGTGGCACTCATTAGTACAGAAACCGGTAAGAAATTAGCCGAAAAACCATATAAATAAACAAAAGCATCGGCAACGGAAAGGTCGATGCTTCTTTGTTTGATAACCACAATTGATGAATAAAGGCACTCTCCAAAGCGGAAAGTGCCTTTGTTTATATCATTAGAAGTTCTCTAATGTCCTCTTCCGTCAGCGCTGTTTTTTCCTCAGAGTCAATAAGGTCTGAAATAAGGTCACGCTTCTTTTCTTGTAGCTCATTCATTTTCTCTTCAATGGTACCTCGGGCAAAAAGCTTAATCACCTGGACAACCTTTTTCTGGCCCATGCGATGCGCTCGGTCTGCTGCTTGTTCTTCAACCGCCGGATTCCACCAAAGATCATATAAAATAACCGTATCAGCACCTGTAAGGTTCAGACCTGTGCCACCAGCCTTCAATGAAATTAGAAACAATTCCCGCTCCCCTGCATTAAAACGCCCGCATAATTCCACTCGTTCGTCCGAAGGGGTTTGCCCATCTAAGTAGAAGAATGTATGTCCCCGGTTAGTTAGTTCCCTCCCAATAAACTCAAGCATTTTCGTAAATTGTGAGAAAATCAAAACTCTCCTTCCGGACAATTTAGATTCATGGATGATTTGGAGAAGTTGCTCAAATTTAGCAGAACTTCCTTTATAGCCGTCAACAAACAATGCTGGATGACAGCATATTTGCCTTAACCGGGTTAACCCTGCAAGAATGCGAATCCGATTTTTACGAATTGTATCCTTATCAAGATGCTTTAATGTATCATGTCTTAACTTCGCTAAATAGGCAGCATAAAGCTTTTTTTGTTCAGGCAGTAACTCCGATGATTCAAGAACCTCAATTTTTCCTGGCAATTCTTCCAGTACATCCTCTTTCATACGACGAAGTAAAAATGGGCGAACCCTTCTTGCGATATCTTTTCTAGTCAAATGACTATATTCCTTTAAACCCTTAAAAAGCTGTGGGAAAACAACATGATAAATCGACCATAGCTCCTCTATTGAATTTTCGATTGGGGTTCCGGTTAATCCAAACCGATTGTCTGCTTTTACTTTTTTAACAGCCCTCGCTGTTTGAGTAACTGGATTTTTAAAAGCCTGTGCTTCATCAAAGAAAACAGTATGAAAGGATAGAGTTTCATACCATTTAATATCACGCCTTAATAGTGGGTAGGATGTAATAAGAACATCCATGCCTTCACTCTCTGTTTGGAGCTCTTTTCGTTCCGCTTTATTTCCATCAATCACAACTGCTTGAAGCTCGGGAGCAAATTTCAATAATTCACGAAGCCAGTTATATGTTAATGATGATGGACAAACAATTAGTACGGGCTGCTTTCTTTCCCGAATATTGGAAAGCTCAGCCACAATAAAAGCAATGCTTTGCACGGTTTTCCCTAGCCCCATATCATCGGCAAGAATCCCGCCAAATCCATAGCTTGCTAAAGACTTCATCCATTTAAAGCCTTGCTTCTGATAATCTCGTAAAATGGGTTCTAAATGCTTTGGAACTTCAATACTTAAATCATCAGGATTTCGAATTGAGTCAAGAAACTGACGGAAAGATTCCTCTGCCGTGAAAATCTTACTATCATCGATTGAATCTAAGAGGGGTAAAGCTTCAATCATTGGCATATTTAAGGTTTCTTCAAAATGATCATCTTGGATTGGAACAGCATGCAAAAACCGCTGAATTTCCTCCATCTCTCTCGTTTCAAGAGATAGAAGCGATCCGTTTTTCAAACGGTAATACTTTCGTTTTTCCTCTAGTGCACCCAATATTTCACGAATCTCCTGATCTGCAATTCCCTTCATTTCAAACTTGAATTCCAACCAATTGGTACGTTCTTTTTTAATCTTCACCCTTATTTTCGGATGTTCATTTTTGGGAATGATGCGATTACGTATGGCTGTTGTGGCATAAATTTGGCAGAGTGGCTGCAGCTTTGGAACGATATGATATAGGAACTCATACTCGAGTTCCTCATTATGCATATAATATCCGCCTTCCGTTTTCGAAAAGCCACTCTCATCCATAATTTCTAGAATTTCACCCTCTTTTTCAGCATCCCTAATGACCATTGGACCTACAGGAAGATCCCGATTCTCTAATGGTTGGATGATGATATTTTCATAGTGGAATTCTAGACCTGCAAGCAACTTGTGTCTCAGACGATCCAAATAAAGCTTTGCAACAAGTGGTGTTTTCATAAATTCCTTGGAGATAGCTTGAGACATATGGACAACGCCGATTTTTTTCAAGCTTGGTACGATTTTTTTCAGAAAAAATTGTGTTTGCTCCTTTGGGATGGGAATATCATTCGCACCAGGGCTTGCGAGCATCTGTTTTAGTTCCAATAATCGGTCACAATCCTCTTCGTCGATTTGGTAAAGAAGTCCGTCACTAAGAACCGTATGGTAGGATTTTAAAATACTCATTTTATTGAAGCCCTTAATCCTTAACCGATAATCACTTTCTTCACCTTCCTCAAATGAAAAATGAAGTGGTGTTGGCTCTTGAACAATTTGAAGCCCCTCATAGGAATGACCATTGTATTTCAGAAAAACCGATGGGCATGCTGAAAATAATGGAATAAGCCCATTCCACGATGATGGTGGAATTATCAATGTGTCATGACTAGCTTTGTAATTTGAACCCGAGATCAATTCAAGAAAAACCTTTTCATCATCGGTTACTTTTATTAATTGGTGAAGAAGAGTATCCGCTTCATGTAAAAAGCAATGTTGGTCTTGGTCATATGTAAATTGTGGAGAAATAACACTCTGCTTCCCTCGTTTTAGATCCTTAAGAAAGTTACGAATATCATGTATTCTTATCTGTTCAATCTCAATTTCCACCCCAAATAAGGTTTGCTCATTTGAAATCCTGACCGGTTTACATGTGAATCGAACATCTAGTACCTCTCTTTTTTCAAAATGAAGTTGGTGACCACTTGAACGAGTAGGGCGATCTATAAATAAGCTCATGAACTCATTTGTTAATTTTCCGTTTTCGGATGATAGGGTTTCATGGAATTCGGACGGTTCCTGATTTTGCTGTTCATGAATCGCTATTAATACTGCTGCAATATGCTGGCAATCCTTATCAAAATTCGCAAGTGATGGACAGGTACATGTAGCCACTAGCTTTCTACTTGTATTTTTTTCAATACTAACGTGAAATTCTTCTGCACCCTTTACAGTTGCCTTACATTTGTCAGGTCTGTACTCCGTAAAAGTCACCTTATTTGTCCGATAAAAAGCGTCCCCTCTTTTAAAGGAGACGGTACCGCACATTTCTTTGATCATTTTATGATTGATTTTGATATCCATGGGTTCCGCTCCTTTCATTTGCTTTAGGGGTTACTGTTGATTAAATCCTTGTTTTTTCACAAAGTCCTTCATATACATACGTTTTGGGTTTTCTAGCATATTTGCCATCTGACCCGTCCATGTATCTGATCGTTTTCCATTTGTACGTTGTGTATAATAATCGAAAATTGTTTGATTGTATGTTGCTAACCCTTGTTTAAATAAGACTTCATCTTGCTGGTATTTCTCTTCATGATAAATATGTTCGACAGGGAGACGTGGCTTTTTATCAGGATATTGTGCCGGATAGCCTACAGCAATTCCGAAAAGTGGAATCACAAATTTAGGGATATTTAAAATTGAACAAACCTCATCTAGATTATTGCGTAAGCCGCCAATATAGCAAGCACCTAAGCCCATTGATTCTGCTGCAAGTACAGCATTTTGTGCAGCTAAGGCAGCGTCAATTGTTGCAACCATAAACTTCTCCGTACTCTCTAATGACGCTGATAAGTCCTTTTCTTCTATTTCGCTAATAACTTGGTGGCGATGAAGATCACCACAAAACACAAAGAAATGTCCATTTTCCGCAACATAGGCCTGATTGCCTACGATTTCTGCAAGCTTCTGCTTTTTCTTGGGATCCTTAACCCCAATAATTGAATAGGCTTGAATAAAACTAGATGTTGAGGCGGATTGGGCACATTCAACAATCGTACGGATTTGTTCATCTGTTAATAATTTTTCTTCAAATTTACGAATCGATCGATGATCCATAATCGTTTCAATAACTGAATTCATTGTTATGTAACCTCCAATTATGCTGACGTATTATTCAGATTTTATATCGAACCTAAAAAAATCCTTAGCCATGTATGTATGTTGAAAGATTTGCTGCGCTTCCTCAAGAAGCTTTTGACTATCGTCCCCTTGATACCTTGAACTAATATGTGTCAAAATCAACTTTTTAACCCCAGCCTGCATAGCAACATTAGCTGCTTGTGTAGTCGTTGAGTGAAAATAATCATGAGCCAAATCTTCTTCATTTGAACTAAAGGTTGCTTCATGAACCAGGAGATCTGCATCTTTTGCTAACTCAATGCTTTCCTGAACATAACGAGTGTCACCCAAAATAGTTACAATGCGTCCTCTTTTAGGAGGACCAATATATTCCTCGCCATTTAATTGACGGCCATCCTCAAGAACAACGGTTTGACCTTGTTTTATTTGTTGATAGATAGGACCTGGCTTGATTCCTTCTGTAGAAAGCTTGTCAACCAATAATGTTCCAGGCAGGTCTTTTTCAACAATGCGATACCCAAAGGATTGAATCCCATGCTCAAGCTCCATTGCAATGACACAAAATTGGTCATCCTCAAAAACCACGCCTTCTTCGATTTCAACCACTTCAAGCGGATATCGAATATGAGTCGTGCTTACTTTTAATGAAGTCTCTATAAATGCTTTTATTCCCTTAGGACCATAGACAGTTAATAAGGACTGCCCTCCCTGAAAGGAGCGACTTCCTAAAAATCCAGGCAATCCAAATATATGGTCACCATGTAAATGAGTGATAAAAACCTTTTCTATTTTCCCTGGTTTGATGGTTGTATATAAAATTTGATGCTGTGTTGCCTCCCCACAATCAAACAACCAGGAGGCTCTACGTTCATCAAGTAATTGTAAGGCAATTGAAGTGACATTCCGCTCTTTTGCAGGTACTCCTGCACCCGTTCCTAAAAATATGACTTCCACTTGAGAAATCCTCCAATAAATATATTAATTTTTTACTATTATCTTTCGTTGTCCCTTTACCTACTATATCATATTCTGCCTTTTGTTCTCTAGAAGAGCGACAATTGGCCGATGACTTTGATTTGTTTTACGGAATATCCGTTTCTTGTTAAGGCATACTTAAAGTGAAAACTAAAAAAAATAATTTGAATTAGTTGATTTACTAAACAAAAAAGTATAAATTAAATAGATATTACCAATGCGTGAAAAATGGGGGATTATTATGACAAATAGAGCACCAAAATCAATTTTGATTATTTTTGGAGCAACAGGTGATTTGGCGAATCGAAAGCTTTATCCTTCTATATATAATCTTTATACAAAAGGAAAACTTTCGGAGGATTTTGCCGTAATCGGTGTGGCAAGACGTCCATTAAAAAATGAAGAATTCCAACAAAATGTAAGAAATTCTGTAGCTGGACGATTTGACGAACAACGAGATGATATCGAGAAGTTCTCAAAACATTTTTATTACCATCCGTTTAATGTAAATGACACTGCTTCCTACAGAGAGTTAAAAGTACTTGCAGAAGAATTAGATTCAAGTTATAACACAGGTGGAAACAGGATCTTCTATTTAGCCATGGCTCCGGAGTTCTTCGGAACAATTGCTGTCAACTTGAAGTCAGAAGGACTAACATCAACAGACGGCTATACTAGACTCGTAATTGAAAAACCATTTGGACATAATCTTCCTTCTGCAAAACAACTAAATGAACAGCTTCGCCATGCCTTTTCAGAGGATGAAATTTACCGAATTGACCATTATTTAGGTAAGGAAATGGTTCAAAATATTGAAGTCATCCGTTTTGCAAATGCAATATTCGAACCACTTTGGAACAACCGATACATATCCAATATCCAGGTCACTTCAAGTGAGGTACTAGGAGTAGAAGACCGTGGTGGCTACTATGAAAAATCAGGTGCTCTCCGTGATATGGTTCAAAACCATATGCTTCAAATGGTTGCCCTATTAGCAATGGAACCACCAATTAAATTAAACACCGATGAGATTCGTAGTGAAAAAATAAAAGTGTTACGTGCCCTTCGACCATTAGAAGAAGAGGACGTAAAAAAATTCTTCGTAAGAGGACAATATGATGGCGGTACAATAAATGGAAAACAGGTTCCTGGTTACCGTGAAGAGGAAAAGGTAGACCCTCAGTCAAATACTGCTACATTTGTTGCCGGTAAGCTATTAATCGACAATTTCAGATGGGCAGGTGTTCCATTCTATATCCGCACTGGTAAAAGAATGAAGGAAAAATCAACACAGATTGTTGTTCAATTTAAGGATATTCCGATGGATTTATATTATAAGGAAGACAATGAGAATCAAAATCCAAACCTGCTAGTCATTAATATTCAACCTGACGAAGGAATTACACTTTATTTAAATGCAAAAAGACCTAGTCAAAAGACGATGACTATTCCAGTTAAGCTTGATTATTGCAATAACTGCATCGACGGTATCAATACACCAGAGGCTTATGAAAAGCTCATTTTTGACTGTATGATGGGTGATACGACAAACTTTGCTCACTGGGATGAAGTTGCCCTTTCATGGCGCTACGTTGACTCCATTTCAAAAGTTTGGGAAAATCAAATTGCGACTGAGTTTCCGAATTATCCTTCTGGTTCTAACGGTCCAAAAGCAGCCGATGAATTATTAGCTGAAGATGGATTCCACTGGTGGCCGGTTGAAGACTAAATCATGCAAAAGACCCCTTCTCCACTGAGTTGGGGTCTTAAATCAAATACGCCTTAGCGTATTTGCGCCCGAATTTTTAGGCACACACGAGGTGGGTCACAAAGACGAAGACATCAG
>NZ_JBALOP010000004.1:76189-91542 GCF_036962685.1 Bacillus sp. JJ1566
GCTTTAACTTTATTTAGTCAGGCTATTAACCCAGACTGAATAAAGTTAATCACTTAAAAAATCTCTCTCGAAGCTTGTTCCATGTTCGTTGTTACGAGGATTTTTATGCTTTGGAAGCTTAATTCCATTCGACACAATCTCGTTTCCATACTTATCTTTCAATTTATCAATTGCCTTTAATAAAGGTTCTTTTTTCGCTTCTTTTTCATAGGAAAACAGATCAAGCTGTTTAAATGCCTCATGTTTCTCAACCAATTCCTGAGCTGTGACACCTAATAATCGAATGGGTTCCCCGTTCCAGTGTTTTTTCCAAAGACGTTTTGCAGCTTCAAAAATTTCGTTATCCTGATCAATTGGATTTTCAAGCTTCCTACTTCTTGTTACCGTTTTTCGATCAGCATAGCGAATCATCAACTGAACATTATTTGACAGCATATCCTTTCGTCTTATCCGAGCCCCGACAGAGTTTGAAAGTCTTTTTATCACACCGAGAAGCTCTTCTTCATCTGTTGAGTCATATGGTAATGTTGTTGAATTTCCAATACTTTTAAATTCTGATATGGCGTCTGGGTCAACCGGTCGATTATCCTTTCCATTTGCTCTTTGTTTTAACCTCTCCCCATTTATACCTAACAACTGCTTTAATTGAATATCATTACCTTCCGCAAGATCACCAATTGTTTTTATATGAATAGTAGCTAATTTTTCAGCTGTTTTCGATCCAACTCCATGCATTTCGGAAACGTCCATCGGCCAAAGAATGGTTGGAACATCCCGCTTTCGCAATACCGTAATTCCTAGTGGCTTTTTCATATCTGATGCCATTTTTGCGAGAAATTTATTCGGCGCAATTCCAATGCTACAAGGTAGAAGAAGTGTTTTTTGTAAGGTTTCCTGAATGGAGGTCGAAATTTCAATTGGAGACCCCTTTTCATAACAATCTGTTATATCAAGATATCCTTCGTCAATTGAAACTGGTTCAACTAGGTCCGTATATGAACGAAGAATATCAAACATCGCGAGTGAAGCCCTGCGGTATCTTTCAAAATTGGGTTTTCGTACGATGAGATTGGGGCATTTTCGTTTTGCCTCCCATAAAGGCATCGTCGTTTTCACACCAAAAGCACGAGCCTCATAGCTACAAGTGACTATAATACCTTTGCGTTCTTCAGCATTCCCTGCAATGGCAAGAGGCTTCCCCTGTAAGGAAGGGTCATAGGCAATTTCAACCGATGCAAAGAAGCTATTCATATCCACATGTAAAATAACCTTTCCGTTTTTTGGATACATTTCTTTCATGTTTCACACTTCCCTAATCATCCACTATCAATAGTTTATCATAGAAAAAGCCACCTATTCTATTGGTGGCTGTGAATGTGCTCCTCTATTCTTTCAAATCCCTCTAGACCATTAAATAGTTTCCCGGGGTCTAGTAATGTAAGTAATCTCTCCTCAAGCGTTGCAACTCCAGTTATATATGGAGAAAGCTGATACGTAAAATGTAATGGCTTCAATTGATTTTGAGGGATATCAATGATTTCCTTTGCATCATTGACGAGTAATCCCACTGAGAGTGTACCAGTTTTAGTAACGATAATCTTCGTTTTATCCGTATGGTTTGTTGTTTTATTAAATAAAATAATTCCCGTATCCACAATTGGTACCAGTTCATCCCGAATGGTTAGGACACCCAACATATAGTTTGGCATTTGCGGTATGGCATTAAGCTTCTGTGCCCTTTCTATAGAAATTACATTTAATACAGGGACACCAAACTCCTCATTCCCTGCTGAAAAAACAACAACTTTTTGGTCTTCCATCAATTCTTCACCTCTATCAAGTACAGACAATCTTTATTCTATTTCTATCATACTGTACCTGTTTACGAAAAGAAATAAAAATAGTGAAACCCCCTTTTGGAAAGGGAATTTCACCTTTTTCTTATTTTGCTACTTCTTCTACAATCGCAACGATTAATTCAGCTGTTTTAATAAGTTCTTCGATAGGCATTTTTTCGTTTGTTGTGTGGATTTCTTCATATCCAACTGCAAGGTTTACGGTAGGGATTCCATGTCCTGCGATAACGTTCGCATCACTGCCTCCACCGCTTTGTTGTAATTCACTTTGGCGTCCAATTTTCTCAACCGCTCGTTTTGCAACCTCAACTACATGGTCACCATCGGCAAATTTAAAGCCTGGGTACATGACTGTAGTTTCAACCTCTGCTCTACCGCCCATTTCAGCAGCTACAGATTCAAAGGCTTCTTTCATTTTTTGAACCTGATTTTCCATTTTTTCTGTAATTAAAGAACGAGCTTCAGCCAAAATTTCAACATGGTCACAAACGATATTTGTTTGTGTTCCACCTTCAAAACGACCGATATTGGCAGTAGTTTCCTCATCTATACGACCTAAAGGCATTCTTGAAATGGCTTTTGCAGCCATCGTAATCGCAGAAACACCTTTTTCAGGGGCAACTCCGGCATGTGCTGTTTTTCCAATAATTGTCGCCTTAACCTTTGCTTGGGTCGGGGCAGCAACAACAATGTTACCAACCTTACCATCACTATCAAGCGCATAGCCGTATTTCGCTGTGATCATCGAACGGTCTAGAGCTTTAGCTCCCATTAGACCAGATTCTTCTCCAGCCGTAATAATAAATTCTATTTTACCATGTGGTATTTGATTTTCCTTCAAAACACGAATGGCCTCAAACATTGCAGCTAACCCCGCTTTATCATCTGCACCTAAAATAGTCGTTCCATCTGAGACAATATAACCATCCTTGATGGAAGGCTTAATACCTTTACCAGGGACAACTGTATCCATGTGAGATGTAAAGTAAATCGTATCGACATCATTTTTTGTTCCTTCAAGGGTACAAATTAAATTACCTGCACCATGTCCAGTTTGACCAGTTGTGTCATCCTCGACAACATGCACACCTAATGCAGTGAATTTTTCTTTTAAAACCTTAGCAATTTCTGTTTCGAATTTTGTTTCAGAGTCTACTTGTACTAGCTCTAAAAATTCATTAACAAGTCTTTCTTGATTAATCATAACTATGTACCTCCAAGATGAATAGGTTAATAAGAAAAGCGCAAGGCGCCTGCCTATCGGCGACAAGCACAAGACGAGCTCTGACAGAAGGCGCTCTTTGCCTTCAGAAGCGATTGGCTTGTGACCTAGAGCCGATGGCGCCTGGAGCTAGACCTTCGAAATTAGCCTATCATACTATCCTAAAAAAATAAATTCTTTGTATTATAATGGAATGTTTCCATGCTTCTTATGTGGACGAGATTCCTTTTTATTTCGAAGCATTTCTAAGGCCTGAACGATTTTAATTCGTGTTTCTCGAGGATCGATGACATCATCAACCATTCCTTGGCTTGCTGCAATATATGGATTAGCAAACTTTTCACGATACTCTTCAATCTTCCCGGCACGTGTTTTTTCTGGATCATCACTTTCATTAATTTCACGTGCAAAAATGATATTGGCTGCGCCTTGTGGACCCATTACTGCTATTTCGGCATTGGGCCATGCAAAAACCAAATCAGCTCCAATTGACTTACTATTTAATGCTACATACGCTCCACCATACGCTTTTCTAAGAATGACAGTTAGCTTAGGGACAGTTGCTTCAGAATAAGCATATAAAATCTTTGCTCCATGGCGGATAATCCCCCCATGCTCCTGTTTTACCCCAGGGAAGAAGCCTGTTACATCCTCAAATGTAATAAGTGGGATATTAAAGGAATCACAAAAACGAATGAATCTTGATGCTTTATCCGACGAATCAATATCAAGTCCACCAGCCATATATTTCGGCTGATTACATACTAGACCGACAACTTCACCTTTTACCCTTGCAAAACCAACAACTATATTTTTCGCAAAATCTTTATGAACTTCCATAAAGGATTGTTCATCAACCACTTGTTCAATTATCTTGCGAACATCATATGGCCTAACTGCATCAAAAGGAATAATATCTGTTAAATCAGGTCGATAATCATCATTTTCTTTTACGGGTAGGATTGGTGGCTTTTCTTCATTATTTTGAGGAAGATAACTGACTAAATCTCTTACCTGCTGGAGAACCTCAACTTCAGTTTTCCCTGAAAAATGTGCGTTCCCACTGATTGAATTATGTACGCTTGCCCCACCTAAATCCTCAGAGCTGATTTTTTCACCTGTTACGGTTTCAATTACTTTCGGACCTGTGATAAACATCTGAGACGTTTTTTCTACCATAAAGACAAAATCAGTAATCGCTGGAGAATACACTGCTCCCCCTGCACACGGTCCCATAATGACAGAGATTTGCGGAATAACACCTGAATAAATTGCATTTCGATAAAAAACATGCCCATAGCCGTCTAGGGAAACAACCCCCTCTTGAATTCTTGCCCCACCTGAATCATTCAAACCTATAAATGGAGCGCCATTTTTAGCAGCGAGGTCCATGACATTCGCAATTTTTTTCGCATGCATTTCCCCAAGAGCTCCTCCAAAAACAGTAAAATCTTGTGAAAATAAATAAACCGGTCTACCGTTGATTTTACCGTAGCCTGTAACTACTCCATCACCAGGTCCTTTTTTATCACCTAAACCAAAATCAGTACTGCGATGTTCAATAAAAGGATTTAACTCTACAAAGGTTCCTTTATCAAGTAATAAATCTATGCGCTCCCTAGCGGTTAATTTTCCTTTTTCATGCTGTTTGTCAATCTTATCGTCACCGCCGCCTAATTCTACCTCACGACGACGATCATATAGTTCGTTAATTTTCTCATAGATATCTACCATTATTTCGTTTCCCCCTTGCTAGGTTTCTCACAAAGTTCATATAGAATACTGCCCGTAGATTTTGGGTGCATAAAGGCAATTTTCGCACCGCCTGCACCAAGTTTTGGCTCATCTGCAAGCATTCGAATGCCATGTTCTTTTATTTCTTGGATACGCTCTTCAATGGAAGAAACACCTAGCGCAATATGGTGGATTCCTTCTCCGCGTTTTTCTATAAATTTAGCAATAGGGCTGTCTGCTGAAAGAGGCTCTAGCAGCTCAAGTTTTGATTCTCCGATTTTGATAAAAGCAACTCTCACTTTCTCAGATTCTACTTCTTCAATTCCTTCAACTTGAAGATTGAGAATGTTAGTGTAAAAAGGAAGGGAGTTTTCAATCGACGAAACAGCAATTCCGATATGGTCAATCTTTTTAATCATAGTTTCACTCCTCTAACGAGCGCTCGCTCAAAAAATGTATGCGCTCACATATGTATAAGTCTATTTTAGCATGAAATCATCAAAAATTGTGTATTTTCAGTTTTGGGTGATTGTACTTAATAGTTGTCCAACATTGGATTTCACGGTAAAATATTAATCAAATACGATTTGGCGTATTTGCGCCCGATTTTTTTCGAGCATGGCTCGAAAACTTTCCCTTGAAAAATCGTGGCATTCGCCGGAGGCTATAACTTTATTCAGTAGAAGTTAGGGACTTCTGCTGAATAAAATTAAATATGTAAGCAGAAGGGAGTAGGTGACATGTCCCGTAAAACTCAAAAGATTGTAGTTTATTTAATGATTGCTGTAATGCTAATTACTACCCTGCTAGCAGGCGTAGGAATGTGGTTTTAATTCAAAGATTATTCACAGTCTAAGAAGGTGACCTAAAAGGTCACCTTTAGTTTTATTTAATTAAGTCGGCAATCCTTTAAATAATCTTTTTATGATTAAATATTCTTCCATTTCTTTAATAAATTGAAGAAGAGCAGCTCTTGTTTCAAATTCCTCTCGAGTATCTGGCAATGCCATTTCTCTAAACTCCTTACGCATTACTTCAAGTTTCTTCAAAAATACATCTGCTGTGTTGCCAGGATGAATGGATTGGCTGACCTCCATAATAAAATCAGCAACCATTTCCCTCTGTTCAACCGACTGAGTAATCGAAGTAATAGTGGGCAACATCCTTTGCAGAATTTCGAATTGCTTTTCCCTCATTTCAAAATACGTATAATATAAGGTTTCCTCTCGAATTAGGCTATTTTCAACATCCCTATTTGCAATTCTTTTCGCTTTCTTTAATAAATCTTCAATAGCTGTTATCTCACGACCATCCCATATGCTTTCACCAGTTCGAAGATAGTGAACCATTTCGTTTAATATATTTCCAAACATGGTTTCGATTTCTTGTTGGTATGCCTTAAGTTGCTTGTCAACACTCGGCATATATAGATTAACGAGTAGCGCAACACCAATACCAATAATAATTATCCCTAGTTCATTCACAATCAAAGCAAGCGTCACATTCCCAGCTGAAAAAATATGTAAAATAATAACGGTACTAGTTACAATCCCATCTTTCGCTTTTATAGCAACCACAGTAGGGATAAAAAGTAGGAGTAACAACCCGATTATTAATGGATGATAGCCTATTCCTTCGAAAAATATAAATGAAAATAAGATTCCAACAACACACGCAACAAATCGCTCCCACGAACTCTGCAGCGATTTTTTTCTTGTTACTTTTATACATAAAATCGTTAGGATCCCAGCTGATGCAAAGCTATCTAGTCCGATTAGTTTTGCGATTGATATTGCAATAGTCGTGCCTATAGCTGTTTTTAAAGTTCGATAACCTATTTTAAACATAAATCGTCTCCTAATAATTATATTATATTGATATTTATAGGAAAAATATATTACCTATACAAATCTTATTATGGCTAAATCAACGAAAAAAAGAATGACCATATTGATCATTCTTTTTAGAGGACCTTTTCTAGGAAGTCCTGTGCACGTTGGCTTTTTGGATTTGTGAAAAATTCATCTGGTGTTGTTTCTTCAACAATTACTCCATCGTCCATAAAGAGTACTTTGTCTGCTACTTCACGAGCAAACCCCATTTCATGGGTCACAATGAGCATCGTCATTCCAGTATTAGCTAATCCCTTCATAACACTAAGGACCTCTTTTACCATCTCAGGGTCTAGTGCCGAAGTCGGCTCATCAAAAAGCATAATTTCAGGATCCATTGCCAGCGCCCTTGCAATTGCTACCCTCTGCTTTTGTCCCCCAGAAAGGCGATTCGGATATTCATTTGCCTTTTCTGACAAACCTACTTGGTTTAATAGCTCCATCGCCTTACTTTCCGCTTCACTCTTCGATATCCCTTTTACTTTCATCGGAGCATAAGTGAGATTTTGAAGAACTGTCTTATGTGGAAATAAATAAAAATGCTGAAACACCATTCCGATATGCTGACGAACCTTGGTAATATTCGTCTTTGCATTTGTAATCTCATCTTCTCCAACCCAAATCTGTCCTTGGGTTGGTATTTCAAGTAAATTTAAACATCTTAGAAATGTGGATTTTCCCGAACCAGAAGGACCAATAATGGCAACTACCTCACCTTGTTTAAAGGTGGTCGTAATCCCTTTTAACACATTAAGCTTGCCAAAGGATTTATGAAGACCTTCTACTTTTATATGATCATTACTCACTACGACGCAACCTCCTCTCAAGTCTTCCGCCTAGGAATGTGAGGATTGTAACAATAATCCAATAAACTAGACCAGCAATTAATAAAGGTTCAAAATAGCGGAATGTATTCGATCCGACAACTTGAGCTCGTCTCATAATATCCAATAATCCAATCGTACTTACAAGTGCCGATTCCTTTGTTAAGGTAACAAGTTCATTTAATAGTGCAGGTAAAATATTTTTCACTGCCTGCGGCAGGATAATATCCAACATCATCGGACGATACGAAACACCAAGAGCTTCCGCCGCTTCTTGTTGGCCTTTGTCAACAGCTTGAATTCCTGCTCTAATGATTTCGGAAATATACGCACCTGAATTTAATCCGAATGCCAAAACCCCAGCTGCAAATTTATCAATGTCATAGTGAAAAAGCTGCGGAACTGCAAAATAGATTAAAACCAATTGTAGGATAAGTGGTGTTCCTCTGAATATTGACGTATAAATATTCGCAAACCACTTTAAAAATGAAACCTTGCTTATTTTAAAAACCGCTAAAATTGTCCCTAGAATTAAACCTAAAATTGCCGATACTAGTGCAAAGGATACGGTAATGCCAATCCCTTCTAGTATAAACGGAATTGAAGGCACGATTCGGGAAAAATCAATATCCAAACCCATGCCTTACACCTCATTTCCATTAAAAATTTAATTTATTCTTCAATCCATTGTTTCTCTATTTTTTCTAATTCACCATTTTCTTTCATTTCGGCTAAAACTTTATTAAATTCTTCAGTAAGCTCACTGCCTTTTGCAAATGCAATTGCCATCCCTGGTGAAGCCTCAGTAGGGTCATCGAAGCCAGCTAAATCTAATTCTTCAATGAAGCCAATAGCAACAGTTTTATCTAAATATACGGCATCGATTCTTCCTGACTTAAGCTCTTGAATTAATTCCGGAGCTTTATTTAATGCAGAGATTTCAAGGTTTTTAAGTGTTTCTTTCTTAATTTTTTTAGCTCCCTCTTCTTGAATGGAGCCTAATTGAACGCCAACCTTTTTACCATCTAAATCTTCAAGTGATTTTACATCAGAATCTTTTAATGTAACAAACATTTCCCCTGATTTATGGTATTCCGTTGAAAAATCAACGCTTTCCTTACGTTCAGCTGTTGCAGACATACCTGAAATGATAAAATCAAGACGTTCAGCTTGTAATGCGCTAATAAGGCCACCGAAATCCATGTTTTCAATTTTTAGCTCATAACCAAGCTTATCCGCAATTTGTTTTGCTAAATCAATGTCAAATCCGATATATTCACCAGTTTTCTCATCGATTGTTTCAAATGGTGGGAAGTCAGCAGATGTTCCCATTGTTAATACTTTCTTAGTGTCAGATCCTTCTTCAGATCCTGTTGTATTATCATCGCTTGTCCCACAAGCAGCTAGAACTGCAACTGATAAAATAGTAATCAAGAATGCTAGTAAAAACTTTTTCATTATGTTTTCCCCCTATGTCGTTTACTTATAATTATTCGATAGATTGTATTTTAACACATCTGTATAAATATACAATATGTTTTTTAAAAATAATAATTGATTCATAATTCTATCATTTGCTTTAAGCGAACCATTTATTCTACTTACAAGGGATTTAAGAGGAAAAAATTAGTGTTTATTTTAGTTCAATCGCATGCATTTATTACTTTACTGATATAAACAATTAAAGCAGAAAAGCAACCAAGGATTCTTTATCACCTGTATAATTTATAAGTTATCTCAAAAAAAAGAAGCCTAATCGGCCTCTTATACTTCCTCACAATATTCTTCAAATGATTCCTGTAATTTGGAGATGACATCCATCGGCTCATGTCCCTCAATTTCGTGACGCTCAATCATTTTAACAATTTTTCCATCTTTCATTAATGCGAATGATGGAGAAGATGGTGGAAAACCTTCAAAATATGATCTTGCTTTTTCTGTTGCCGCTTTATCTTGACCGGCAAATACGGTTACTAATTGGTCTGGTCGCTTATCATAATGGATTGAATGAGCTGCAGCAGGTCTTGCAATTCCTCCCGCACAACCACAAACAGAGTTAACCATCACTAAAGTTGTACCCTTACGGCTTAGTGCTTCATCAACCTCTTCAGGTGTTTTTAATTCTTGATAGCCAGCCTCTGTAATTTCTTTTCTTGCTGTTTGTACTATATCATTCATAAACAGATTGAAATCTATTTCCATTTTGTACACTCCTTTTTAAAAATATCTTGCTTATTTAAATAATATCAATTTAGTGCATGTTATTTCAAATCTAAAGTACTTTAATTTACGTTTAAAAAATAAAGATTAGGGTATTCTATTAATACATCTAGATCATACCCCTAAACTCCCTAGATGGAAGGAGAGCGAATGCCCTCCTTCTTTTTTTTATGCTTCAAAAAGCCGAATTAATTCCTTCACGGCCGATGTAACATTCAAATCTCCCTGCACAACCTTGTTTTCAAGATTAGGAAGCTGCGATTTTATGGATGGATGGGTAAAAAAGCTAGTTTCAAGATAATCCTTTATCATTGCACGAATCCAATCCTTCGTTTGAGAGTTTCTGCGCTGTTCGAAAACACCGGACTCTTTCGTCGTCTTAACAAACCGCAGGATAATTTTCCACATTTCTTCCATTCCCTCATGATAAAGGGCAGAAGCTGTATAGGCCTTCGATGACCAGCCTTTTGTTGCAGGCTGTAGATAGTGAAGGATCCGATTGTACTCACCGCGGGCTATCTTCGCCTTCTGCCTATTATCACCATCTGCTTTATTAATCAATAAAGCATCAGCCAGCTCCATAACTCCTTTTTTCATGCCTTGTAGTTCGTCCCCTGCACCTGTTAACACTAATAAAAGGAAAAAATCTACCATACTTCTTACAACAACTTCACTTTGACCAACACCAATCGTCTCAACAAGAATCACATCAAACCCTGCTGCTTCACAAAGTAAAATGGTTTCTCTTGTTTTTCGATTAACCCCACCTAGGGTCCCTCCTGATGGAGATGGACGAATAAATGCATTTTTATTCCGGGAAAGGGTATCCATTCGTGTTTTATCACCAAGTATACTCCCCCCTGTTATACTACTACTTGGGTCAACAGCCAAAACAGCAACACGATGCCCTTGCTCACATAAATATGAGCCAAAGCTCTCAATAAACGTACTTTTTCCAGCACCCGGGACTCCAGTGATACCAATCCGTATTGAATTTCCGGTATATGGAAGAACTTCGTTAATAACAGCTTGTGCCTGGTCCTCATGACGTTTTGCGTTGCTTTCAACAAGCGTAATGGCTTGCGCAAGAATGGCACGATCACCATTTCTTATGCCTTGAACAAACTCTTCAGTTGATCGCCCTTTCTTTTTAACAAATTTACTTACACTTGCAGAAGTGTTATTAGGGTCTTTCCCCTTTACAATTTCTGTTGTAAAACCATCGGATGCATTTTCCGGCACCCATACGGGTCTATCTTTTTTATCAGTCATTGCCTTCTTCCTCATACCCTAGGCGAAGATAAATTTCTTCGATTATTTTTTGTGCAGCAACTGGGATTACTGTACCAGGTCCAAAAATAGCTGCGGCCCCTTGCTCTTTTAAGTAATCATAATCCTGTGCTGGGATAACTCCACCAACTATTACAATAATATCTTCTCGCCCTAGTTTCCTTAGCTCTTCAATTAGCTGAGGAAGTAATGTTTTATGTCCTGCCGCAAGTGAACTCATTCCAACGACATGAACATCATTTTCCACTGCTTGAAGTGCAGTTTCTTCTGGAGTTTGGAATAATGGCCCGATATCAACGTCAAAGCCTAGATCTGCAAAAGCAGTAGAAATGACCTTCGCTCCACGATCATGGCCATCCTGCCCCATTTTTGCTATTAGGATTCTCGGGCGTCTTCCCTCATTTTCTAAAAATTCATCTGTCATTTTCTTCACGTTTATAATCTCGTCCTCATTTGAATATTCAGAGCTATAAATTCCACTAATTGAACGAATAACAGCTTTATGCCGTGCTGATGCTTTTTCAACTGCATTTGAAATCTCTCCAAGCGTTGCACGTACTCTGGCGGCATTAACAGCTAGCTCCAACAAATTTCCTTCACCAGTTTCAACTGCTTTAGTAATGGCAGCCAACGCCTCTTCCACTTTACTGTCCTCACGTGAAACTTTTAATTCATTGAGTCTTTCAATTTGTTTGAGTCGAACAGCTGTATTGTCAATGTCTAAAATATCAATTGGATCTTCTTTTTGTAATCGGTATTTATTTACACCAATGATCGTCTCTTTACCGGAATCAATTCTTGCTTGACGTCTTGCTGAAGCTTCTTCAATTCGCATTTTTGGAAGACCCGTTTCAATTGCCTTAGTCATTCCACCAAGTGCCTCAATTTCTTCAATATGTTTCCAAGCTCGTTCCATGAGCTCACTAGTTAAAGTTTCCACATAGTAGGAGCCACCCCATGGATCAATCACATTACAAATTCCAGTTTCATCCTGTAAATATAGCTGCGTATTTCGAGCGATTCGAGCTGAAAAATCAGTAGGAAGTGCAATTGCTTCATCCAGAGCATTTGTGTGCAGGGATTGGGTATGACCAGAGACGGCCGCCAATGCCTCAATGCATGTTCTTGTCACATTATTATATGGGTCTTGCTCAGTCAAGCTCCAACCTGAAGTCTGTGAATGCGTCCTTAATGCCAGTGATTTCGGGCTTTTAGGATTGAAGGCTTTCATCATTTGTGCCCAAATGAGTCGTGCCGCCCTCATCTTTGCAACCTCCATAAAATAGTTCATACCGATTGCCCAGAAGAAAGACAATCTAGGAGCAAAGGAATCAATATCTATCCCCTTCTTAATACCTGTTCGAACATATTCCAACCCATCTGCTAAAGTATATGCTAATTCAAGATCTGCTGGTGCTCCTGCTTCCTGCATATGATACCCAGAAATACTAATGCTATTGAATTTCGGCATGTTTTTTGACGTATACTCAAAAATATCTGAAATGATCCTCATTGAGGTTTCCGGTGGATAAATATATGTATTTCTCACCATATACTCTTTTAAAATATCATTTTGAATCGTTCCTGATAATTTTTCAGGAGGAACCCCTTGCTCCTCTGCAGTGACAATATAAAATGCCATAATCGGAAGTACAGCACCATTCATCGTCATCGACACACTCATTTGATCAAGTGGAATTCCATCAAATAATGTCTTCATATCTAAGATTGAATCAATCGCTACCCCAGCTTTACCAACATCGCCAACAACACGAGGGTGGTTCGAATCATAGCCACGGTGAGTGGCTAAGTCAAATGCAACAGAGAGACCCTTTTGTCCCATTGCAAGGTTTCGGCGGTAAAAAGCATTACTTTCCTCTGCAGTGGAAAAGCCAGCATATTGTCGAACAGTCCAAGGACGGTTCACATACATCGTTGGATAGGGTCCTCTTAAAAACGGAGGAACACCAGGCATGTAATCAAGATGAGTCATCCCATCCATATCCTCTGCTGTATATAAAGGTTTTACGGCAATCTGTTCGTTTGTTTCAAATAGTAAATCATCAAAAGTTTGCTTGATTTCTTCCTCCACTTTTTTACGCCATTTTTCAGGAGTGGATGATGTATTGGATTTTTTAAGCCTTATATTTGAAAGATCAAGTCTTTTGGCCATGTTATCTCACCCCCATTTCTTGTTGTAATTGATGTAAAAATGCAAAGCAATCTGTACCAATATGGATAAAGTCATTTATCCCTATGTTTCTATAAAACTGTTCATTTTCTTGTTTTCCGGCAATAAAAAGTCGAATATCAGGGTTCGTTTTTTTAAGTTCATTACAGATACCTGGGACCATTTCTCCGTATGATTCGTCATTCCCACAAATAATATAGGCTGTTAGATTAATAGTTTGTGCGCCTTCAAGTGCATCTTCTACAGTTAAATATCCATCGTTTTTCACAACCTGGAAGCCACCCGCTTCAAAGAAACCTGAGATAAAATCAGCCCTTGGTTTATGTTCTGGTATGGGACCTAAATTTAATAAGCCTACCTTAGGGCGGTTACCCGTCGATTTTAGATAGTCATCAGAAGCTTTTCGCAGTAGTTCAAAGCTTTCCGAGATTCTCACTGGAGTTATACGTTTGATTGTAATAGCTGCTTCTTTACTTTCACATGTGGCTTTTGTTTTGGTATTGCCGATTGGCTTTTCCTGAATATTTGCATACATATTCGTACCAACTATTTTGTCATTTCGATTGTTCACATTTTTTTGTCTTTCTTGTAAAACTGAAGAAATACTTTCTTGAATAGTTCCTGCCTTTAAAGCCTCAAGCATTCCACCCTGGGATTCAATTTCGTCTAACAGTTCCCACGCTTTTTCTGCCAGTTCATTTGTCAATTTTTCTACATACCAAGAACCACCCGCAGGATCAACCACCTTATTTAGGAAGGACTCCTCTCGAAGAATGGATTGTGTGTTTCTTGCAATCCTTCTTGAAAAAGAATCTGAATCCTTGATTGGTTCATCAAAGGCTGAAACATGAAGGCTATCGATTCCACCTACAATCGCAGAAAATGCTTCTATTGTCGAGCGTAGCATATTGACATATGGGTCATGAATGGTTTTCGTAAATGCTGATGTTCTTGCATGGATATGCATTTTAGAAGAATCTCCAGTTCCTCCATATGCTTCAATAATTGTCGCCCAAAGTATTTTTGCTGCTCTTAATTTGGCGATTTCCATAAAAATATTCGAGCCAATTGAAAAAGAAAATGTCATGTGCTGTGCAATATCATCAACAGTAAGCCCTCTCTCAAGTAGTTCGCTTATATATTCAATTCCCGTTCCCATTGTAAAAGCAATTTCCTGAACTGCGTTTGCTCCACCATTATGGTATAGGTCACCTTTCACAAGAATCGTTCTTACATGTGGTTGATTTTCCATCGCCCATTTAACGGATTCAGCCAATTGGTCAAAGGCAGCTTCTGGTTTCATTGATAACTGTCCTTTTTCAGATAAAATCGCAAGTGGATCCATCCCGATGGTGCCTTTAATGGAATCTGTATTTGCGTATGAATTAATTAGTGATAAAAATGGTAATAAATCGGTCCCGGTATCAATTAGGACAGGTGTATTAGACAGTGAAATTCCATCGAATGCTTTTGCGATATCCTCTTGACTATGTAATGCAAGGCCCTCATCCGGGCTATTTTGTGGTTGTAATGTAAAATGGATCATTGTTTGACCATTTTGAAGAGCGTCCTTTAAGGCCACTTTAAAATCTTCTAGTGTTTTTACGTCAATTTCCTGACTAATATGCCACGGACAATTTACATAACCTGTGAGTTTTGAACCACGTACCATTGAACCTTCTCCAGGCATATCTTTTAGAAACGGTATTTCTTGAATGTCTTCCTTTGTATAAATAGGTTTCAGTGTGATTTTTTCATATGTTTGTTTATGTAATTTTTCAATGGGTTTTCCTTTTAATGATTTTTCTGCTTCCTGTTTCCATGTTTCGTAATCTATGGATGGAAAGGTAATATTCTGGTATTCTTTCGATTGCTTCGTCACAAGGCTTCCCCCTTTTATCGAAATCGCTTTCACCTATAAATTAATTTTAGTATATATATTGGGTTGTCGCAATGAATAGATGGAAGTTTAAAAGGGAGTTACTGTAAATATGGAGCTAGGATTTACCTCTAGAACTTGCGGTACATACTTCTTCTAGTTCTGCGTAAGCGTGTACCTCTAGAACACTCTTGCGGTACATGCTCCTTCTTATTTTGCTTCTGCGTGTACCTCTAGAACACTCT